>NZ_VRUZ01000001.1:0-181687 GCF_008039485.1 Methylobacterium sp. WL69
CCCCCGCCCCCGCCGCCCGGCCCGCGCTACTGAGCCTTCGCCGCCTCGCGGGCGCGCCGCGCTTCGTAGGCCTTCACGTGCGTCAGGACGCGGTCGAGCAGGGGATGCCCGGCCGCGTCGGGCGCCCGCGCGACGAGATCGCCGATGATCTGGTCGGCCTCGATCCGCGCGCCGTTCTCGATGTCGCGCAGCATCGAGGCGGTGAAGCCCGAGCCTTCCGCCGTCAGGGTCGCGCGGGTGCGCTCCACGAACTTTTCTCGGGGGGCGTGGCCGGCCTGCTCGGCGATGCTCCGGCATTCCTCCAACAGAGCTTCGATGAAGGCCCGCCCGCCGGGGGCGGCGACGATGTCGCCGATGGTGGCCCGCATGAGGCAGGTCGAGCCGGCCAGCGTCGCGAGGAACGTCCACTTCTCCCACATTTCCAGGACCATCGACCGGCTGAGGCGCGGTTCGAAGGTGGCCCCCTGCATCAGGCCGTCGATGGCCTCGATGCGGGGCGACAGGCTGCCGTCGCGCTCGCCGTAGGTCAGGGTGTGCAGGTCGTTCATCTGATGGACGGTGCCGTCGGACCCCAGCGTCGCCGCGATGGCGCAGGTGCCGCCGAGGATGCGCTCCGAACCGAACCGGGCATCGAGGGCATCGAGGTGGCGCATGCCGTTGAGGACGGGCAGGATCGCCGTCTCCGGCCCGATGGCGGGGGCGACATCGGCCAGCGCCCCGTCGAGGTCGTAGGCCTTGCAGCTCAGGAAAACGAGGTCGAACGCGCCCGCCGCGCCCAGGCCGGTCGCCGTGACGGTCTTGGGCGCCGGGATCGTCAGGTCGCCGTGCGGGCTCTTCACGTTGAGCCCGTCGGCTGCGAGCTTGTCCGCGCGTGCCGGGCGCACGAGGAAAGTCACGTCCCGACCGATCTCGGCCAGCCGGGCACCGAAATAACCACCGGTGGCACCGGCGCCGACGACGAGTACGCGCATGGGACGATCCTTCTTGGTTCGACGATGTTGTTCCCGGAGCGACCCTACGCGGTCCGGGCGCCACGTGCGCGTCAGCTCGACAGAATCCGCGCGGCGAACACGATCCACATCGCGACGAGAACCAGCACGCCGGCAACGAACGCGCGAAAGCGATACGGGACTGGATTCGTGGTGACGTAGAGGCCCGCGTGAACGACTCGCGTCGCGACGAACACCCAAGCCATGACCACGAAGAGTAGGTCCGCCTTCCGGGTATAGAGTGCCAGCGGCACGAGGGCGTAGAACAGGATCGGCAGTTCGAACTGGTTCGCGTAGGCATTGGATGCCTGCTGGGCGCGGTCCGGCCACGCCCTCTGCCCGAGGGCGATGTCGCCGACCCTGACGGTGTCGGCCCTTAACGCGTCGAATCGGACGCGCCCCATCCAGAACAGCAGGGCGAAGGTGAGGAACACCTGCGCGAAGGCCGGGGCGAGGATGGCTTGAACGGTCATGGCTCGCGCTCCCCACGCCATGCGCTCAGGAGAACGACGCAGCGCTGCCACGGCGTCCCGGCGACGGAAGCAACAAGCCGCGCATCGGCGGTCACGAGCGTGAGATGCCAGCGATCGGCCGCGGCAACATAGAGTGCGTCGTAGAAACTGATGGCGGCGCCGAGCGCGATGCCGGTGGCGAGGTCGATCAGCGGCAACGGCGACCGGAACGCGAGACGCCCGGCTATGGCGTCGTTCGCACGGCGAACGTCATCGTGCGTCAGCCGACCGCGGCGGCACGACCTCACGAGCACCTCGCCGATCTCACCGAACGCATGGTCCGGGCACATCAGCACGGAAGACGAACGAAAGAGGGTCAAGGCCGTCTCGGAATCCGCCTCCGCGACGAACCACTTCACCGCAACGCTCGCATCGACGACGATCACACGGCGTCCCGCATCCGCCGGATGACGTCGGTGCTGTCCTCGACGGGGCCGCGCGTGCCGGACCGGATGCGGTCGGCGACCGCGACCCGACCCTCGACATCATGCATCAGACCGAGGCGGATGAGGCCGATGGCCACCTCGTCCACCGACCTGTTCTGAACTTCGGCCTGGAATGCGATCGTCCTGAGGGTCGCGTCGTCCAGATCCTTGATGATCAGGTCAGGCATGCCGTCTCTCCCGCTCCATCGACCATCATCCTATCTCAAGCGCCCCGATCCGCGTCACCCCTCAACCCCGGCCGGGGTAGTTCGGGCTCTCGCGGGTGATGGTCACGTCGTGGACGTGGCTCTCGCGCAGGCCGGCGTTGGTGATGCGGACGAACTGCGCCTTGTCCTGGAACTCGGGGATGGTCGGGGCGCCGACATAGCCCATGGCGGCGCGCAGGCCGCCGGCGAGCTGGTGCAGCACCGCCGCCACCGGTCCCTTGTACGGCACCTGCCCCTCGATGCCCTCGGGCACCAGCTTGTGGGTGTCGTTGACCTCGGCCTGGAAGTAGCGGTCGGCCGAGCCGCGGGCCATGGCGCCCACCGAACCCATGCCCCGGTAGCTCTTATAAGAGCGGCCCTGGTGCAGGAACACCTCGCCGGGGGCCTCGTCGGTGCCGGCGAGGAGCGAGCCGAGCATGGCCACCGACGCGCCGGCCGCGATGGCCTTGGCGAGGTCACCCGAATACTTGATGCCGCCATCGGCGATCACCGGCACGCCGGCGCGATCGGCGGCCTCCACGGCCTCCATCAGGGCGGTGAGCTGGGGCACGCCGACGCCGGCGACGATGCGGGTGGTGCAGATGGAGCCCGGGCCGATGCCGACCTTGATGGCATCCGCGCCCGCATCGATGAGGGCCTGGGCGCCGTCGCGGGTGGCGACGTTGCCGGCAACGATCTGCACGGTGTTGGAGAGCTGCTTCACCCGGCGCACGGCGTCGAGCACCTTGATCGAGTGGCCATGCGCCGTATCGACCACGACCACGTCGCAGCCGGCATCGATGAGGCGCTCGGCCCGCTCGAATCCGCTGTCGCCGGTGGTTGTGGCCGCCGCCACGCGCAGGCGGCCCTGCTCGTCCTTCACGGCGCCGGGATAGGCGACCTGCTTCTCGATGTCCTTGACGGTGATGAGGCCGATACAGCGGTAATGGTCGTCGACCACCAGCAGCTTCTCGATCCGGAACTGGTGCAGGAGACGCTTGGCCTCGTCCTGGTTCACGCCCTCGCGCACGGTGATGAGCCGATCGCGGGTCATGAGTTCGGCGACGGTCTCGGAGGAATTCGTCGCGAAGCGCACGTCGCGGTTGGTGAGGATGCCGACGAGCTTGCCACGCGAGCCGTTCGGACCACGCTCCACCACCGGGATGCCGGAGATGCGGTTCTGCTTCATCAGCGCGAAGGCGTCGGCGAGGGTCTCGTCGGGATGGATGGTGATGGGGTTGAGCACCATGCCCGACTCGTACTTCTTCACGAGGCGGACCTGCTCGGCCTGCTCGTCGGGCTCGAGGTTGCGATGGATCACGCCCATGCCGCCGTTCTGCGCCATGGCGATGGCCATGGGCGCTTCCGTGACGGTGTCCATGGCCGAGGCCAGGATCGGCAAGTTGAGGTGGATGGTGCGGGTGAGCCGGGTCGCGACGCTGACCTGCGTGGGCATCACCGAGGACGCGGCGGGTCGCAGGAGGACGTCGTCGAAGGTCAGCCCCTCGATGATGGAATCTGCGGTGATGCGCGCCATGAGCCAACTCCCAAACGGGTCGAAACGCCGGGTCCAAGGACCGCTCCGGCGTCATCGAGTTGGCACGGGCCAGTATCATGCGGGCCCGACCCGCGCAAAGGCGGAATCCGCGTGCGGTGGGGGGATATCCCCCGGCCGCATGGCTTCCCGGCCGCGCGGGCCGGGCGTTTCGGTCAGTTGACGGGGGCGGCGGGACCCTTGTCGGTGTATTCCGGCGGCAGGCCGATATAGTCCGCCAGGATGCCGTCGATGCCCGGCGCGCGGCCGAAAGCCTCGCAATCCGGGTCGAGGGGTGCCTCGCCCAGGGTGGTGATGCGGATGCGGTCGTAGTTCGGGATGGCGAGGGGCGCCTTGAACGGATCGACGCCGGTGGCGAGGTAGCCGCCCCAGTCCTGGCCGAATTCGCCGGCGAGATCGTAGGCATCGCTGATGGGCGAGAACCGGGGCTGGCTCGTGAACGAGTTGGAGGCCCCGCCCCACACCATGGCGGCGCGCTGCTCGTGACGCCCGTCGAGGGCTTCGGCCTCGATGGTGATGCTGCCGAGACCGATGGGAATGCGCGGGATCGGCACGCGACCGACGGACGTCGCGAAGCCCACGCCGACCTGCGAGGCGATGCTGACACCGGCCGAGGTGGCGATGGTGGCGCCCGCCGCGGGCAAGCCGGTGAGTTCGACGCGGGTCACCGCGGCGCGCACGGTCAGATCCGCCTTGCGGCCCGAGACTACGTCGTAGCGCAGGGACAGTTCGTAGCAGAGCGCACGGTCGGCCGCGTTGGCCACGAGACGGCGCTCGACGGGCGTCAGGCCGGGGCCGGAAACGGCCTCGGAGAACGTCGTCGGGATGATCCGCACCGTGCGGGCTCCGGCCGTGGCCGTGCGGTCGATGTAGAGCTTTGCCCGGGTAGCAACCTCGTCGCTGCTCACGAGGCGGTCGTAGCGGGTGAGCGACCCGGAATCATTGAGAAGGACCGTGCCGCAGCCGGCCATGGCGAGCAGCAGGGCGAGGCCGGCAGTCATGCCCGGCACCCTGAGACGACGTTCGAAGCGCGAGGGCATCCAGGAACCTTGACGGAAGAACGGGAACGACGGGTCTGGCGTATCCGGGGCAGGCATGCCCACGAACGGCACCAGCCGGTCCGTGTTGGGAACAGCTTAGCGGCGGCGGCGACCCTGTGGAAAGGCACTCGCGCCGGCGCGGCCCGTCGTAACCGCCGCGTGTGGCGCAAGCGCCACGCTCTCGGGGCCGTGCCTTGGGCTCCGTCAACGCGAACTCCAGGGCGGAACCGCACATCGTCTGTTCAACCGCGGCTTTTTCTTTGAAGTGACGCAACCGAACCACGCTCAACGGACTTGTTGCCCTCCGATGCGTCCGTCCCAGATCGTCCCCCTCGTCGTCGCGACGGCCCTGTTCATGGAGAACACCGACGCGACGGTGATCGCCACGGCTCTGCCGGCGATCGCCAGAAGCCTCGGCGAGGACCCGATCGCCCTCAAGCTCGCGCTCACGGCCTATCTCGTCAGCCTCGCGATCTTCATTCCCATCAGCGGCTGGATGGCCGATCGTTACGGTGCCCGCACGGTGTTCCGAGTGGCGCTCGGCGTGTTCATGGCCGGCTCGCTCGCCTGCGCGGCTTCCGATTCGCTCATGGGCTTCGTCGCCGCCCGGTTCTTCCAGGGGCTGGGCGGCGCGATGATGGTGCCGGTGGGTCGTCTCGTCATCCTGCGCAGCGTGCCGAAGAGCGAACTCGTCAGTGCCCTCGCCTACCTCACGATCCCCGCCCTGATCGGTCCGATCATGGGACCGCCCCTGGGCGGCCTGATCACGACCTACCTCGACTGGCGCTGGATCTTCCTCATCAACATTCCCATCGGGCTCGCCGGCATCGCGCTCGCGAGCGTGTACTTCGAGAACGTGCGCGAGGCCGAGCGGCCGCCCCTCGACCTCGTCGGGTTCCTGCTCTCGGGCCTGGGGCTCGCGACCTTGATGCTCGGGCTCGCTTCGACGGGCCGCCACCTGCTGCCCGACGGCGTCTCGTGGGGGTGCCTCGCCGCCGGCCTCGTCCTGCTGACCCTCTATGTCCGGCATTCGCGCCGGGTGGCGCATCCGGTGATCCGCCTCGATCTCCTGCGCTATCCCACGTTTCGTGCTGCGGTGACGGGGGGAAGCCTGTTCCGCATCGGCACGGGGGCGATCCCGTTCCTGCTGCCGCTGATGCTGCAGATCGGGTTCGGCCTCGATCCGCTGCAATCGGGCCTGCTCACCTTCGCCGCCGCCGCCGGTGCGCTCCTCATCAAGCTCATCGGACCGCGCATCCTGCGCGCCTACGGCTTTCGCCGGGTAATGCTCGTCAATGCGGTGGTCGCCTCGGGTTTCCTCGCGGTGAACGGCCTGTTCACGGCCGAGACCCCGCACGCGATCATCGTCTGCACCCTGCTGCTCGGGGGCTGCGTGCGCTCGCTCCAGTTCACCTGCGTCAACGCCATCGCGTATGCCGACCTCGAGCCACGGGACATGAGCGCCGGTACGAGCCTCGCCAGCGTCGCCCAGCAATTGTCGCTCAGCCTCGGCGTCTCCCTCGGGGCCCTCGCCCTGGAGGGGGCCGCGGGCTGGCACGGGCGCACGGCGATCCAGGCGGAGGATTTCGGCCCGGCCTTCTTCGCGGTGGCGGCGATCTCGGTCCTATCGGTCTTCGCCTTCCGGCGCCTCGCCCCGGATGCCGGAGCGGAGGTGTCAGGTCAGCGCCGGGTCGCGCCGGCGCCCTGATCTAGGCCGCCGCGCGGGTGGAAGCCCGGCCGGCCGGGCGCTTCGGCCGCGCGGCCGATTTCGGCGTGTTCACCCGGGCGGAGGCCGGCTTTGCCTGGGCACGGGCGCCCTGCCGCCAGCCCTGCCACGACCAGGCGCCGGGGCCCGTCATCGCGACCATCAGAAAGCCCCCGGCGAGGCCGAGATCCGCGAGCATCAGGGTCCGTTCGGCCACCGCCGTCGGACCGGAAAACTGCCAGAACGGGTGCAGCAGCACGGCCATGGCCACGGCGAACACCGCCAGCATGAGCCCGGTGATCCGCGGCAGGACTCCGAGGATGAGGGCCAGGGGTCCGAACACCTGCACCACCACGGCGGCCGTCGCCACGAGGTTCGGCGCGGGCAGGCCGGTTCCGGCGAGGGTCAGGGCGAAGCCCGAGATGTTCAGCGCCCGGGCGATGCCCGTCGGCAGCAGGGCGGCGGCGAGGAGGAGGCGCGCGAGGAGAAGCGCTCCGTCTTGGGTACGGCCGGTCACGTCGGAGGCTCCATCTGGTCGTCGGGAGAACAAAGCATGTCCCGAGGGCCTGAAGACCGGGTTAAGCCCGTCAGCCCGACACGCCGCCGCGGTACAGGCGCCCGTGCTCCGTCCAGGCGACGACGAGGAGGGCGAGGCCCCCGAGCCCGGCATAGCCGAGGCCGATGGGCAGCACCGTCCCGTCGAAGGCCTGGCCGATGAGGAAGCCGCACAGGGCGCCCAGAATCGTCGTGTAGAAGCCGAGGAAGGACGAGGCCGTCCCGGCGATCTCGCCGAGGGGCTGGAGCGCCAGGGCGTTGAAGTTCGGCATGGCGAAGCTGAGGAGGAACTGGTTGGCGGCGAGAACCCCGAGGAACAGCCCGAGGGGTGGGCGGCCGCCATAGGCGAGCGCCGCCATCACCTGGACCACCGCGACGACGACGAAGGCGGTCAGCCCGGCGTGCGAGAGCGGCCGCATGCCGAGGCGGCGCACGAGGCGGGCGTTGACCAGGGTCGCCGCTCCCATGGCGCCGGCCACGAGTCCGAAGGCGAGGGGGAACAGGGCGCCGAGGTGGTAGAGGCCCGTATCGAACACCTGCTGGGCCGAGCCGACATAGCCCATGATGCAGCCCGTCAGCAGACCGAGCGCCGTGGCGTAGCCGACCGCCACGCGGTTGCGGAAGGTCAAGGACACCGCCTGCCCCACGGCCGCGAGGGAGAACGGGCGCCGGTCCTGCGGATGCAGGGTCTCGGGCATCCGGGCGGAGAACCACGCCACGAGGAGGCCGGCGAGGACCAGCATCGACACGAAGACGTAAAGCCACGAGCCGAGCAGCAGCATCGCCCCGCCGATGGCCGGTGCGATCATCGGCACGATGAGGAACACCATCATCACGAGCGACATCACGCTCGCCATCTCGCGCCCGGCGAAGCGGTCGCGCACGATGGCCGTGGACAGCACCCGGCCGCCGGCGGCGCCGATGCCCTGGATGACGCGCGCCGCGAGCAGCCAGGCGAAGGAGGGGGCCACCATGGCGAGCACCGTGCCGGCGACGTAGATGGCGAGGCTCGCCAGCAGCACCGGACGCCGTCCGTAGCTGTCCGACAGGGGCCCATAGACGATCTGCGCCGCGCCGAAGCCCAACATGTAGACGTAGATCAGCCATTGCAGCCGGTTGGGATCGGCCACCCCGAATTGGGCCTGGATCTCGGGAAAGGCCGGCAGCAGGTTGTCGATGGAGATGGCGGTCACCGCCATCATCAGGGCGACGATGCCAACGAACTCGCCGAAGCGCGGGCCGCTCCAGGCGGAGGGATCTGGGCGCGACGAAGGGGCCGGAGCAGACGGAGGCGTCACCGACAAAGCGATCCTTGCGACGATTGGCTCGAGCCCGGGTGGACGTGCGAGGTCCGGCTATGACCCGACCCGCCGGCGCCCCGAAGTTTCGAGCGGTGCAGATGGGGACGAAGTCGGAAGGCGCTGCCAGTCGCTTGGTTCCACTCCGGATGTCGGTGCGAAAACACGCACGACGATTCATGGGCTCGTCCGTCGATCACGGGATCGCCCGACCCTCCTGGAACCGGGTCGCCACACGCGTTGATCGGGTCTAGGATCCGGAGCCCGCCCGGACGCCATCCGGTGCGCGGACGGACCGGTCACGAAGGGCGGCCTTGGCCGAAGGTACACCTTGCCTTGGGGCACCGTCTGGCCTTGTCTGCCGCACGCATAAAAACAAAATCGGAGGAATCGCCATGAACAAGCCAGAGTTCCTGAACGCCGGCACCAAGTCCCCGTTCTCGGCCCGGTACGACAATTTCATCGGGGGCCAATGGGTCGCCCCGAGCGCCGGCCGCTACTTCGAGAACACTTCGCCGATCACTGGCCGGGTGATCTGCGAAGTCGCCCGCTCCGATGCCGCCGATGTCGACAAGGCCCTCGATGCCGCGCACGCCGCCAAGGACGCCTGGGGCCGGACCTCGCCGGGCGAGCGCGCCCGCATCCTGAACAAGATCGCCGACCGGATGGAGGACAACCTCGATCTCATCGCGCTGGCCGAGACCTGGGACAACGGCAAGCCGATCCGCGAGACGACGCATGCCGACATCCCGCTGGCCATCGACCATTTCCGCTACTTCGCCGGCTGCGTCCGCGCCCAGGAGGGGTCGATCTCCGAGATCGACCACGACACCGTCGCCTACCATTTCCACGAGCCGCTGGGCGTCGTCGGCCAGATCATCCCGTGGAACTTCCCCATCCTGATGGCCGTGTGGAAGCTCGCGCCCGCGCTGGCGGCGGGCAACTGCGTCGTGCTGAAGCCCGCAGAGCAGACGCCCGCCTCGATCCTCGTCGTGGCCGAACTCATCGCCGACCTGCTGCCGCCCGGAACCCTCAACATCGTCAACGGCTTCGGCTTGGAATGCGGCAAGCCGCTGGCCTCCTCGCCCCGCATCGCCAAGATCGCCTTCACCGGCGAGACGACGACGGGCCGCCTGATCATGCAATACGCCTCGCAGAACCTGATCCCTGTGACGCTGGAGCTCGGCGGCAAGTCGCCGAACATCTTCTTTGCCGATGTCGCCAACGAGGATGACGACTTCTTCGACAAGGCGCTCGAGGGCTTCACCATGTTCGCCCTGAACCAGGGCGAGGTCTGCACCTGCCCGAGCCGCGCCCTCGTGCACGAGTCGATCTACGATCGCTTCATGGAGCGGGCGATCAAGCGCGTCGAGGCGATCACGCAGGGCTCGCCCCTCGACCCCGCCACGATGATCGGCGCCCAGGCTTCCTCCGAGCAGCTCGAGAAGATCCTGAGCTACGTCGATATCGGCAAGCAGGAAGGCGCCGAGTGCCTCACGGGCGGCGAGCGCAACGTCAAGGACGGCGAGTTCGCCGAAGGCTTCTACATGAAGCCGACGGTGTTCAAGGGCCACAACAAGATGCGCATCTTCCAGGAGGAAATCTTCGGGCCGGTGCTCTCGGTGACGACCTTCAAGGACGATGCCGACGCGCTCAGCATCGCCAACGACACCCTCTATGGCCTCGGCGCCGGCGTCTGGACCCGTGACGGCACCCGCGCCTACCGCTTCGGCCGCGCCATCCAGGCCGGCCGCGTCTGGACCAACTGCTACCACGCCTACCCGGCCCACGCGGCCTTCGGCGGCTACAAGCAGTCCGGCATCGGCCGCGAGAACCACAAGATGATGCTCGACCACTATCAGCAGACGAAGAACATGCTGGTGAGCTACTCGGCCAAGAAGCTCGGCTTCTTCTAACGTTCGGCCCCGAGACCACCTTGCCCCGGCTGGAAGGCCGGGGCTTTTTCGTTCCTCGCCCTATGTTTTCGGCAAGACTGCCCAGTGAAGATCGCCCCAGGGAGGACAAGCCGATGAGCGACATCGCCACGCCTGACCAGACGACGCCCGATCAGACCACCGCAGACCTGGCGGGCGTCGACGGCACGCCCCTGCGCGTCACCGCGACCCCGGCGGCCCTCGCCCTCATCGACGAGCTGCGCGCCGACCACGGGCCGGTGATGTTCCACCAGTCCGGCGGCTGCTGCGACGGTTCTTCGCCCATGTGCTACCCGCAGGGCGAGTTCCTGACGGGCGACAGCGACGTCCATCTCGGGACCGTGGCGGGCGCCGATTTCTGGATCAGCCGGCCGCAATTCGAGGTCTGGAAACACACCCACCTCATCCTCGACGTGGTGCCGGGGCGGGGCGGCATGTTCTCCCTCGAGAACGGGCGCGACAAGCGCTTCCTCATCCGTTCGCGGCTGTTCACGCAGGCTGAGAACATGGCGCTGTCCGGCGCCTGCAAGCTCTGATCGTAAACCTCAGGGCCAGACCTTGATGGCGAGGGGCCGACGCAGGAGATCGCGGTCGGAGGTGATGGCGCAGCCCTCCGTGCGCAGGGTGACGTAGGTGAGGAGCGCCGTGTCGCCGGTGTCGTCGAAGTTGCGGCCCGTGGCGGCGGGGTCGAGGAGGGACGGGTAGGCGATGAGCCCGTCCCGCGCCCCGCACGGATCGTCGTACAGGGTGGTGCCGGCCAGCAGCAGCCGCGGCCGGTCCCAGGTGAGAAGATCGCGCGAGCTCGTCCAGTAGAAGCCGGATTCGGGGAAATCACCGGCCTTCTTCGCCATGAACACCGCGATCCAGGCGCCGCTGGCACGATGGCGCACGACGGCGCCGACGGGAGTCGGGAAGGGCGCCACCGGTTTGCAGGTCGCCGGATGCGCCACCTTTCCGGTGTAGGGATCGGGAAACGCGGCGGTGAAGCCGATGCCGGTCCAGGCGCGCCAGCGCGCCGGGTCGGCCGGATCGTCGGTGCGGAACAGGCAGACGCCGGCCGCCTGATCGCTGCCCTCGAGATCCCACCCCGTGGTCGAGGCGAACATGTAGCGCCAGCGCCCGTCGCCGAAGATGTTCGACGGGTTGAAGAACCCGCGATGGCGACCCTGGTCGACCTCCTGGCGGAACGGCGCCCCGGCCACCACCACGGGCGGCGTTGCGCGCACGAACCGGCGCCCGCCATCCGTCGAGGCGGCGGCCACCACCGTGTTGTACCAGCATTCCAGGTAGACCTTGGAGCGGCAGCGTCCGGGGTGCTCGTTGGCCTGATACTCGTGATGGAGGAGGGCGGCGATGGTCTTGCCGTCCTGTGTCCAGGTGGCGGTGATCCACGAGCGGTCGTCGTAGAGGGCCGGGTCGGACTTCTCACCCGAATCGAGGACGACGGCGCAGTCGAGCTTGAGCGCGTCCAGGGACGGACCGCGCAGGGCACGATTCCGATAATGCATCCCGAACAGCGCGACGGCGCCCGACGCGTCCCGGAACGCCCGCACCGACGCATCCGGCACGTCGGCCCCATCGCAGGCGTCGCGACCGGCCTTGAAGACGACGATGGGCGGTCCGACCAGGGTCAGGGCCGAGAGCGGTGGTTCGGACGCCGCGGTGGCGGCGCCCGTGAGGCTCGCGAGCGCGAGAAGAGTGCGGAGGAAGGGGCGCGTCATCGCGTATGCCTGGACATCACGGCGAGTTTGGGTTTTGAACCGTTACAGACTGATTGCCACGGCGCCGCCTCCGGCGGCCGCCCACATCCCGATCCGCGAAAGCCCACCATGCTGATCCTGATCCTCGGCCTCGTGCTGTTCCTCGGCATGCACGCCTTCTCCATGGCGCGGGCCAAGCGCGCGAGCGTCATCGGCGACGTCGGTGAGGGTCGGTACAAGCTCATCTACACCGGGGTCTCGTTGCTCGGCCTCGTGCTCATCGCCTACGGCTTCCACCTCTACCGCCAGTCCGGCTACATCGAAGTCTGGAACCCGCCGGTTTGGACGCGTCACCTCTCCCTCGTCCTGACCCTGCTGGCGTTCATCGTCCTCGCCTCGGCCTATCTGCCGGGCCATATCCGCGCCAAGGCCAAGCACCCGATGCTCCTGGCCGTGAAGATCTGGGCCACCGCCCACCTGCTCGCCAACGGCGATCTCGGCTCGATCCTGCTGTTCGGCAGCTTTCTCGCCTGGGCGGTAATCGCCCGCATCAGCGCCAAACGCCGGGCGTTGAGCCCCACCGCCGTGGCTGCCCAGCACGGCGTCGTCGCGGCCCCGGCCGGGTGGCGCAACGATGCCCTCGCGGTGGTCGTCGGCCTCGCCGTGTGGTTCGTGTTCGGCAAATACCTGCACCCGATCCTCATCGGCGTCGCTGCCTGGCCGGGTCAGGCCTGAGGGAGACCGGATGCGGGCGGGACGGCCCTGCGGCGAAGACCGGTCGCCAACGGCCCGGGCCTGTGCTAGGCGCAGGCCTCGATCTCCCTAGACGTGGCCGGGCGTGTCTTCGGCCGGCATGAGACAGCATGGCCGAGAACAACGAGTTCATCCGCGAGGTCAACGAGGACTATCGCCGGGATCAGGTCGCCGAGATCTGGCGTCGCTACAGCGGCGCCATCATCGCCGTGGCGATCCTCGTGGTGGCCGCCGTCGGCGGCTGGCGCTACTGGCAGCACGACCAGCGCGTGCGCGCCGATGCGGCCTCCGAACAGTTCGACACCGCGAACCGCCTCGCCCGGGACGGCAAGAATGCGGAGGCCGACAAGGCGTTCGAGGCGATCCGCACCGACGCACCGGGCGGCTATCGCCTCCTCGCCCGCTTCCGCTCGGCCGCCGAGACGTCGAAGCGCGACGGGGCAGCCGCGGCCACCGAGTACGACGCCCTCGCGGCGGATACCGGCGTCAGCGACGCCCTGCGCGATCTCGCCCGTCTCCGCGCCGCCCTCCTGCGCCTCGACGGGCCGCAGCCGGACGCGGCTTTGGCCAGTCTCCAGGGCCTCGCCGCGCCGACGGGCGCCTTCCGCCACACCGCCCGCGAAATGCTCGGCCTCGTCGCCCTCAAGCGCGGCGAGTACGACGCCGCCGGGCGCTGGTTCGATCAGATCAACGCCGACCCGCAGGCGCCGCAGAACCTGCGCCAGCGCATCGAGGTCTACGCCGCCCTTGTGGCCGGTGGTCCGGTCACGGTGACGGCGGCAGCGCCCGAGCCGGCGGCCCCGCCGCCCGTGACGCGCTGACATTCTATTTTTCCCCACCCCGTACGACTGAATCGAGCACACCATGGACATGCCGACCGTCGCGATCGTCGGACGGCCGAATGTCGGCAAGTCGACCCTCTTCAACCGCCTCGTGGGCAAGAAGCTCGCCCTGGTGGACGACCGCCCTGGCGTGACCCGCGACCGGCGCGAGGGCGACGTCAACTTCGGTGGCCTCGTCTTCCGCATCATCGACACCGCCGGCCTCGAACAGGCCGATGCCGATTCGCTCCTCGGCCGCATGCGCGCCCAGACCGAGGCTGCGATCCTCGAAGCCGACATCGTGCTGTTCGTCATCGACGCCCGCGCCGGCATCCTGCCCGCCGATCAGCCCTTCGCCGAACTCGTGCGCCGGGCCGGCTGCCCCGTCATCCTCATCGCCAACAAGGCAGAGGGCGGCGCTGGCCTCGGCGGCGCCTACGAGGCGTTCTCCCTGGGCCTCGGCGACCCGATCCCGTTCTCGGCCGAGCACGGCGAGGGCATCGGCGAACTCCACGACGCCCTCATGGAGGCTCTGCCGGCGCAGGACGAGGACGACGCGGACGAGGACCCGTCCGACCGCTCCCTCAAGGTCGCCATCGTCGGCCGCCCCAACGCCGGCAAGTCGACCCTCATCAACCGGATGCTCGGCGAGGAGCGCCTCCTCGTCGGCCCCGAGGCCGGCATCACCCGCGATTCCATCTCCCTGGATTGGGAATGGCGCGGGCGCAGGATCAAGCTGCACGACACCGCCGGCATGCGCCGCAAGGCCCGCATCGACGACAAGCTGGAGAAACTCGCGGTGTCGGACGGCCTGCGCGCCGTGCGCTTCGCCGAGGTGGTGGTGGTGCTCCTCGATGCCACGATCCCGTTCGAGAAGCAGGATCTCACCATCGTCGATCTCATCGAGAGCGAAGGCCGTGCTCTCGTCATCGGCCTCAACAAGTGGGACCTCGTCGCCGACCAGAACGGCCTCCTGAAGAAGCTGCGCGAGGATTGCACCCGCCTGTTGCCGCAGGTGCGCGGCGTTCCGGTGGTGCCGCTCTCGGGGCTCGCCGGCGAGGGTATCGACAAGCTCATGCAGGCGGTCACCGGCGCGGAAGTGGTGTGGAACACCCGCGTCTCGACCTCGCGTATCAACGACTGGCTGAGTGCTGCGACCCAGCGCAACCCACCCCCGGCCGTCTCGGGTCGGCGCATCAAGATCCGCTATGCCACCCAGGTGAAGAGCCGCCCGCCGCACTTCGCCTTGTTCGGCAACCAGCTCGACGGCCTGCCGAAATCCTACACCCGCTACCTCGTCAACGGCCTGCGCGAATCGTTCGAACTGCCGGGCGTGCCGATCCGGCTTTCGCTCCGGACGTCGAAGAACCCGTTCGACAAGGACAACAAGGGCTGAGCCGGGTTCTCCTCGTCGGCGACGTTCAATCGTCGCCGCGCGTGGTGTCGGCCAGCCAATCCACCACTGCGGCGAGGGGATTCCGACCTTCGGTTCGCGCCCCATCGAAGGCGGCGATCTGGCGTTCGGCGCTCGTGCCGTCGTGGACGATCCGCCGGGCGCCTTCGACATCGTCGACGCAGCCGAGGGCCTCGGCATCTTCTCGGATCAGCGCCAGGAGGCCGTCGAGTGCCACCGCGAACGGTACGGCCTCTTCGCTCGCCTCGTCGATCATCTCCGCCTTCGTACCCCCATGCTGCGCCCGCCACAGGTTCTCCTGCGCCAGCGCCCGCGAGACGCCGTCGAGGCCGGCATTCAGGTCCGGGCGGCGCACGGCGCAGCGGACGAGGCAGCGGTAGAGGGCCGCGATGGTGATCGCGTCGTCGACCCGCGTGCAGGAATCGGCGATGCGCAGTTCGAGGGTCGGAAACTTGATGGACGGGCGCAGCGACCACCACAGGAAGCTCGCATCCGCGATGGAGCCGGCCCTCGTCATGATCCGGACGTAGCGCTCGTAGGCGGCACGATCCGCGAACAGCTCGGGCAGGCCGGTGCGCGGGAGTTCGCCGAAGGCGCTGAGGCGATAGGCGGCGAGCCCCGTCGGCTGGCCCTGCCAGAGCGGCGACGACGCCGAGAGGGCGAGCAGGATGGGCTGGAACGGCAGCAGGCGGTTCATGAGGTCGACCCGCGTGTCCGGATCCGGCACCTCGACATGAACGTGCATGCCGCAGATCAGGCTGCGCCGACCGGCCAGACCGACATCTTCGAGGATGCCGGTGTAGCGCTCACCCTGCGTGGCCACCTGCCTTGCCCAGGCCGCCACCGGATGGGTGCCGGCGGCGAAGACGAGGACGCCGTGCTCGCGGCCGATCCGCGCCAGGGTGGCCCGGTAATGCGCAAGCGTCTCGCGGGCTTCCCCGAAGCTGTCCGAGGGCGGCGTGCAGGTCTCGATCTGGGATTCGAGGAGTTCGCGGCCGATCTCCGGCAGGGCCGCCCCGGCCGCGTCGTGGAAGGCTTTGAGCGACCGGTCTGGCGTGCCCCGGCTCTCCGCATCGGCCAGAAAGTACTCTTCCTCGATGCCGAAGCGATACGAATGCGGGCTCATCGTGGACCTTGGAGCTGGAGGGCTCTTCTCAACCCGCCAGCCTGGTCCTTTGTGCCGTCAGGTGCGTAAGGGGCCACCGACGAGCCAAGCCGGATCGAACCAGCGGTCGGCCTCGCCATCGTAGGGCAGGCGGGTGACGTCCCAGTGCTGGATGTACTTCGCGTAGACGTTCCACACCGCGATGCCGCCGCCGACGAAGATGCGCCGGCCGGGATAGCGCGCGAGCACCGCCTCCGGGTCCTCGTGGCTGCGGATCACGTCGATGGTGCGGTCCCTGAACGCGAACTCCGGCACCGAGGCCACGGTCTTCGGACCGGCGATGAGGACGTGGCCCATGGTGATGGCGAAGAACCGCGTTACGTCCTCGACGAAGAGCGGATCGGTGTTGCCTTCCCACGGGAGGTGCCCGTCGAGCCCGAGTTGTCCCCGCTGGCCGATGGCGCAGATGCAGCGAACGTCGATCATCGTTTCATGGCCCTGTGAGCGGAAGAGTGTCTGCGGATGCCCGCTCTGAATGAAAGCCTAAGCGGCGGCGGTGACCGCCGAGAAATTATCAGTCGGCCATCCGCGGGGTCAGCACGCGGTCGTTGGGAAAGTCGTAAATCTTGCCCGTTTGGTTCCAATCGGGACACGCCATCCGGACGATGTGCGGCGCCAGATCCTCCGGCGTCTTCAGGGTCTCGGGGTCCTCGCCCGGCATGGCGGCGCGGCGCATGTCCGTGCGCAGGGGGCCGGGGTTGAGGAGCATGGCCCGCACCGGCGTCGTCTCGGTCTCGGCGGCGTAGGTCCGCACCAGGGCATCGAGGGCGGCCTTGGAAACCGAGTAGGGCCCCCAGTAGGCCTTGCATTTCTGGGCGGCACCCGAGGTCACGAAAATCGCCCGGCCGGCATCGGACATCCGCAGGAGGGGATCGAGCGAGCGGATCAGACGCCAGTTCGCCGTGACGTTGATGTCCATCACCTGCGTCCAGGTTTTGGGCGTGACGTGGCCGAGCGGGGTTAGATTACCGAGGATGCCGGCATTGCCCACGACGATGTCGAGGCGCTTCCAGCGCTCGTGCAGCCCGGCACCGAGGCGATCGATGGCGTCGTAATCGGTGAGATCGAGGGGGACCAGGGTAGCGCTCGATCCCGCCGCCCGAATGGCGTCGTCGAGTTCTTCCAGTGCGCCCTGCGTCCGGGCGACGGCGACGATGTGGGCGCCGGCCGCCGCCAGGGCCAGCGCGGCGGCCCGGCCGATACCCCGCGAGGCGCCGGTCACGACGGCGACGCGCCCGGCCAGGGGTTTTCGCGGGTTGGTCAAGTGCGTGTCGTCGGTCATGGCCCGGCGCTCAGTCGGCTTCCGCCAGCATCGCCAGCCGGCGCGGACCGGCGATAGCCATGTCGGTCAGGTTCGTTGGGTAGTCGCCAGTGAAGCAATGATCGGTGTATTGCGGGCAGGCCTCGTCGCGGCGGTCCTCGCCCATGGCCTTGTACAGGCCGCCGATGGATAGGAAGGCCAGGGAATCGGCGCCGATGTAGCGGCGCATGCCCTCGAGATCGTGGGTGGCGGCCAGGAGCTTCTCGCGCTCCGGCGTGTCGATGCCGTAGAAGTCCGGATAGGTGATGGGCGGCGAGGCGATGCGGAAATGCACCTCCTTGGCGCCGGCTTCCCGCATCATCCGGACGATCTTCACGGAGGTGGTGCCGCGTACCAGGCTGTCGTCGACCAGGACGATGCGCTTGCCCTCGACCACGGCGCGGTTGGCCGAATGCTTCATGCGTACGCCGAGCTCGCGCACGGACTGGGTCGGCTGGATGAAGGTGCGCCCGACATAGTGGTTGCGGATGATGCCCATCTCGAAGGGCAGGCCGGTCTCCTGGGCGAAGCCGAGGGCCGCGGGCACGCCGGAATCCGGCACCGGGATCACCACGTCGGCGGAGGCCGCCGATTCACGGGCGAGCTCGTGACCGATGTTCTTGCGGACCGCGTAGACGCTCTTGCCGTTCACCACGGAATCGGGGCGGGCGAAGTAGATGTACTCGAAGATGCACGGGCGCATGGGCCGGGCCGGCGCGAAGCGGATCGATTCGATGCCCTCTTCGGAGATCACCACGATCTCGCCGTTCTCGACATCGCGGATGAACTTTGCGCCGATGATGTCCAGCGCACAGGTCTCCGAGGCAAGGATGTAGCGGCCGTCGAGTTCGCCGAGCACCAGGGGGCGGATGCCCATGGGATCGCGGGCGCCGATGAGCTTCTTGTTGGTGAGCGCCACGATGGCGTAGGCGCCCTCGATCTGCTTGAGGGCCTCGGTGAAGCGCTCGACGATGCGCGGGGCGCGGCTCCGGGCGGCCAGATGCAGGATCACCTCCGTGTCGGAGGTCGACTGAGTGATGGCGCCGTCGCGCACGAGGTCGCGGCGGATCGACAGCGCGTTGGTGAGGTTGCCGTTATGCGCGACCGCCAAACCGCCGCTGGCGAGTTCGGCGAACAGCGGTTGAACGTTGCGCAGGATGGTGCCGCCGGTGGTCGAGTAACGCACGTGGCCGATGGCGGCCCGGCCCCGCAGGCGGGCGATGGTCTCGCCGTCCGAGAACGAATCGCCGACGAGGCCGGGGCGGCGCTCCGAATGGAACACTTCGCCGTCGAAGGAGACGATCCCAGCCGCTTCCTGGCCACGGTGCTGGAGGGCGTGGAGGCCCAGCGCCACGATGGCGGAGGCATCGGGGTGGCCGAAGATGCCGAAGACGCCGCATTCCTCACGCAGGGTATCGCCGTCGCGATCGAGGCCGTCGACGATCCCGGCGGCCGGACCGGCACTCGGTTTCACTGCCAACATGGTGCGGTCGATCCCTGGTTGCCCGGCATTGGGCACAGCCGGCGTCGTCACGAGGCCGTCATGCGAGAAGCCAGCATGTAAGCAAGGTTCGCCCGGGCACCAAGCGCGGGCACGCAGATCAGCGTCGCGAGGCGGGCGTGGCTGGGGACGGCACCTCGCTGCGGCGCTGGGCGGGGACATCGCCTTCCGGCGGCTCCACGGGATCGGCCGGGGTCTCGACCTTGGGCTTCTTGAACTGCTTCAGGAGGCCTTCCGGATTCTCGGGCAACTGCGCCACCAAGGCCTCGCCGGATTTCTCCAGCATCGGCCGGCTGCGGGCCTGCGCCGCCCAATCGGGCATCTTGCCCTGGACGAGCCAAGCCAGGAACACCCATCCGATGACGCAGATGAGAAAGCCCCGCCCGGCGCCGAACAGGAAGCCGAGGGACCGATCGATGGCGCCGATGCGCGAATCGAGGATCATGTCGGACACCTTCACGGTGATGATCGAGACCACGATGAGCGTACCGAGAAAGATCGCCGCGATGGAGGCCACCAGGGCCACGGTGGCATTGGTGACGTGTTGGCTCACGGTGGGCAGAAGCAGGGGATAGAGTTTCCAGGCAACGGCGGCGGCGGCAACCCACGCGATGATCGCCAGCACTTCACGGGTGGCACCGCGAACGGCCGCAAGCAACGCGGACACCACGACGATGCCGAGCACGACGAGATCGAGAACGGAGAACGGCATCGTGGGCGATTGTCACTTCAAGGGAGTTGCGGCAGCGCAGCGTATCCTGCGGCTTCCCTCGGCCGCGCCCCTGTATATCGTGCCGAATCCTGGCCGTCACCCTCAAGCCGGTGGCCGTCCCGGCCTGGAAGGGGCTTCAGTCGTCGTCGTACTCCACCGCGCCGCGTCCCCGGTTCGAGCCGACCCGGCGCGGACCGTTGCTGGCGATGCCGGCGACGAGGTCGGCGATGTGGCGCAGGGCTTCGGTGGGAAACCCGTCGTTGCCGCCCTCGCCGCGCCCCTGGGGCGTCACCGCCTTGGCAAAGCCGAGCTTCAGCGCCTCCTTCAAGCGGGCCGGCGCCTGGGCCACGGGCCGGATGGCACCGGATAGGCCGATCTCGCCGAAATACACCGTCTCGGGTGGCAGCGCAGAGCCCGACAGGGACGAGACCAGGGCGGCGGCCACGGCCAGATCCGCCGCCGGCTCGGTGATGCGCAGGCCGCCGGCGACGTTGAGGTAGACGTCGTGGGTGCCGAGGCGGATGCCGCCATGGGCCTCTAGGACGGCGAGCACCATGGACAGGCGGTTGGGGTCCCAGCCGACCACCGCGCGACGCGGCATCCCGAGCGAGGAGGGCGCGACGAGGGCCTGGATCTCAACGAGGAGCGGCCGCGTGCCTTCCATGCCGGCGAACACCGCCGTGCCCGGTGCCGCGTGGTCGCGCCCGGCGAGGAACAGGGCGGAGGGATTCGGTACCTCGGCGAGCCCCATATCGGTCATCTCGAACACCCCGATCTCGTCGGTCGGCCCGAAGCGGTTCTTCACCGCGCGCAAGATACGAAAATGGTGGCCCTGATCGCCCTCGAACGAGGCCACGGCATCGACCATGTGCTCGACGACGCGCGGTCCCGCGATCTGACCGTCCTTGGTGACATGGCCGACCAGAATCACCGCGGTGCCGGTGGTCTTGGCGAAGCGGATCAGCGTCTGGGCCGAGCCGCGCACCTGGGTGACGGTGCCGGGTGCCGATTCGACGGTTTCGGTCCACATGGTCTGGATCGAATCGATGATGCAGAGGGCCGGTGGCGTGCCCTGCGACAGGGTCTCGACGATATCCTCGACGTTGGTCTCGGCCGCCAACTCCACCGGCATGTCGGCGAGGCCGAGGCGCTCGGCGCGCAGGCGCACCTGCGCCACCGCCTCCTCGCCGGAGATGTAGACGACCCGCTCCCCCGTGCGCGCCATGGCGGCCGTGGCCTGCATCAGCAGGGTGGACTTGCCGATGCCGGGGTCGCCGCCGAGCAGGATCACCGAGCCGCGGACGAAGCCGCCGCCCGTCACCCGGTCGAGCTCGTTGATCCCGGACGGGATGCGCGGGGCCTGCTTGACCTCGCCGGTGAGGCCCTCCAGCGGAAACACTCGGCCCTTGGCCCGGCTCGGCCGCGTCTTGACCGGGCCGGACTGGGGACCGCCGGCACCCGTCTCCTCGGCGATGCAGTTCCAGCCGTTGCAGGCTTCGCAGCGCCCGCGCCAGCGGTTGTAGACCGCCCCGCAGGACTGGCACACGAAGGTCTGGTTAATTTTGGCCATGCTGCGTCCGGAAGAGGCCCTTCAGGCCTCGGTTCCTGTCACATAATGGCGAACATAGCGAGAACCCAGCCCCGTCAGGATCTCGTAGCCGATGGTGCCGGCGGCCTGTCCCACGGTGTCGATGTCGAGCGCGTCGCCGATGAGCGTCGCGGTTCCGCCGCGTACCGCGCCGGGGGCGTCGGTGACGTCGAGGATGACGAGATCCATGGAGATGAGGCCGACGATGGGACAGCGCACGCCGTCGACCAGGGCGGCGCCCCGCCCGCTCGCCGCGCGGGGATAGCCGTCGGCGTAGCCGATGGAGAGGGTGGCGAGGCGGCGCGGGCCATTGGCCGTCCAGCGGGCGTTGTAGCCGGCGGTCTCGCCGGCCGCGACGGTGCGAACCTGGGCAATGGGCGCCTCAAGTCGCACAACCGGGCGCATGGGGTTCGGCTTGCCGGGTGTGGGATTGCCGCCGAACAGGGCGTAGCCGGGGCGCAGGAGGTCGTGGTGGGCTTCCCCGCCGAGGAAGACGCCCGACGAGTTGGCGAACGAGGCGGGGATGCCCGGCAGGGCGGCGCGCAGGCGCGCGAAGTCTGCGGCCTGCCGGGTGTTGACGGCCTCCTCGGGCAACTCGGCGCTGACGAGATGGGTCATCAGGAGGCCGATGCCAGCGCGTGCCACGATGGGATCGCCGGCGAGCGCCAAGGCCTCGGACACCGAGAAGCCGAGGCGGTTCATGCCGGTATCGATGTGGAGCGCGGCGGGTTGCGGGGCGCCGGATCTCACGCACAAAGCTGCCCATTCCGTCAGCTCCTCGGGCGATCCGAGGACGGGACGCAGGGCGTGGGCCATGAGGGCGGAGCCAATGTCCGGCAGGAGCCCGTTGAGGACGTAGATGGTCGCCTCCGGCAGGAGCGCGCGCGCCGCGACGGCTTCGCTCAGGTGGGCGACGAAGTAGGTGCGGCACCCGGCCGCCCATAGAGACGGCGCGACATGGGTCAGGCCGCAGCCATAGGCATCGGCCTTGACCACCGCCGCGCAGGCGAGGCCGGGCGCCTCGTCCGCGAGGCGGCGCCAGTTCGCCACGATGGCCCCGAGGTCGATGGTGAGGGTGGCGCCGTGGCCTGGTTCGATCACGCTGTCCAGCTTCGCTCGGTTCTCGGATCGGCACGGGCCGCTCCCATGCAAACCTTAGGCAACGGCGGATTTCCCACCCGCCGGATCGTTCGTCGTGTGAGGTATCGGGTCGCGGACTATCCGATCACATATGCTGATCAGGAATCCGGTCCGACTGGGCGAGGTTCGAGAACCGGGTGATGTTGGCGTCGAACTGAAGTTCCACGGTGCCGGTGGGGCCGTGGCGCTGTTTCCCTAAGATCACCTCGGCCTTGCCGTGGACGCGATTCATCTCCGCCTCCCAGGCGAAGAACTCCTCAGTGCCCTCGCGGGGCTTCTTGTTGTTCACATAGTATTCCTCGCGGAACACGAACATCACCACGTCGGCATCCTGCTCGATGGAGCCCGATTCGCGCAGGTCCGAAAGCTGCGGGCGCTTGTCCTCGCGGTTCTCGACCTGACGCGAGAGCTGCGACAGGCCGATGATCGGCACCGCGAGCTCCTTCGCCAGCGCCTTCATGCCCGTGGTGATCTCGGTCATCTCCTGCACGCGATTGTCCGAGCGCTTGCCCGAGCCCGACAGGAGCTGGAGGTAATCGACGATGAGCAGGTCGAGGCCCTTCTGGCGCTTGAGGCGCCGGGCACGCGCCGCGAGCTGGGCGATGGAGATGCCGCCGGTCTGGTCGATGTAGAACGGGATCGTCTGCATGTCCCGGGCGGCATCGGTGATCTTGTAGAAATCCTCCGGGCGGATGTCGCCGCGGCGGATCTTGTAGGACGGCACGCCCGACTGCTCGGCGATGATGCGGGTGGCGAGCTGCTCGGCCGACATTTCGAGGGAGAAGAACCCGACGATGCCGCCGTTCACCGTCTTCATGACGCCGTCGGCGCCCTTCTCGCCCTTGTAGGCCTTGGCGATGTTGAAGGCGATGTTGGTCACCAGCGAGGTCTTGCCCATGGCCGGGCGGCCCGCGAGGATGATGAGATCCGACGATTGCAGGCCGCCCATCTTGGCGTCGAGGTCGGACAGGCCCGTGGCGATGCCCGACAGCTTGCCCTCGCGCTGATAGGCCTTGGCGGCCATATCGACGGCGGTGGTGAGCGCCTCGGAGAACTTCTGGAAGCCGCCGTCGTACTTGCCCGACTCGGCGAGCTCGTAGAGGCGGCGCTCGGTGCCCTCGATCTGGTCGCGGGGCGAGGATTCCACGGGCGCCTCGTAGGCGCCGTTGACGAGGTCCTCGCCGATGGTGATGAGCCGGCGCCGGATGGCGAGGTCGTAGATGGTGCGGCCGTAATCGCCCGCGTTGATCACCGTGGTCGCCTCGGCCGCCAGGCGGGCGAGGTACTGCATCACGGTCTGGCCGCCGAGATCCGCGTCGCCCAGATAGGTCTTCAGGGTGATGGGGGTGGCGAGCTTGCCGCCCTTGATGAGCTGCGAGGCCACCTCGAAGATCTTGCGGTGGACATCCTCCATGAAGTGCTCGGCGAGGAGGAAGTCCGAGATGCGGTAATAGGCGTCGTTGTTGACCAGGATCGCGCCGAGCAGCGCCTGCTCCGCGTCGATGTTGTGCGGCGCGACGCGGAATTCCTGCGTCACCCGTTGAAGGTTGGCCACAAGGGCGTTGGGCAGGGCCATGGGCTGACTCGAGGCTCCGACTTTTTCCGAGCGCGTGGGGACGTGAACGCCCGACCCGCCTTCATTCAGAGGCCGACCATGATCCACCATGGTTAAGGGGCTCTGATCACGACCGACCGATCGGCCCGCGGATTCGACTGGCGCCGGACACGCGAACGCCCGCGACTCGGGCGAGGCACGGGCGTCCATGCTGGAACAAACGAGGAACAAGTCAACCCGCGAGGGCCGTCGTTCCCCGTTCTCCACCGGCCCGAAGGGCCGTGAATCGGCTTACTCGCGGTCGTCACCGGCCTCGGCCAGTGCCGCGCCGACTTCCAGGCCGAGGTCGTCGAGGTTGAACGCCTCGCGCTCGGTGGTGGATTCGCCACGCGCCTGACGCTCGGCTTCCTCGGGGGAGCGAGCGACGTTGACGGTCACGGAGACCTCGACCTCGGGATGGAGCACGACGGGGACGACGTGCAGGCCCAGGGTCTTGATCGGCTGGTTGAGGGCGAACTGATCGCGGCCGACCGAGAAGCCCTCGGCGGTGACGACCTCGGCGAGATCGCGGGTGGAGACCGAGCCGTACAGCACGCCGGTCTCGCCCGACTGGCGGATCAGCACGAAGCTCTTGCCCTCGAGGGTCTCGGCGACGGTCTGAGCCTCGGACTTCTTCTCAAGGTTGCGGGCCTCGAGCTGGGCGCGCTGGGTCTCGAAGTGCTTCTTGTTGCCGGCGGTGGCGCGCAGGGCCTTGCCGCGGGCCAGCAGGAAGTTGCGGGCGTAACCCGGCTTGACGTTCACGGTCTCGCCCATCTGGCCGAGCTTGGCGACGCGCTCGAGGAGGATGACTTCCATGGGGTTGGTCCTTCGGTTGAGGTTGGGATGGAGGCCGCCGACGGTCGTCGGCTGCGGGGCTCAAGATCGCCCGGACGCGTCCTTGGGACGACGCCGGTCGAGGGCGGTGTCGGCGATGCCGAACAGGGTCAGGGCCACGAAGGCGATACCCTGGGTGACGAACAGGATGAGGTAGAGGCCGAGCAGCAGGGCGAGGCGCCCGGGGCGGCCACGGCTGCGGTCGTGGAAGGCGGCGAGACCCTGGATGGCGAAGGCCGCGCTGAGGGCGCCGGCCAGGGCCACGCCGAGGACGCCGGGATAGCCCGGCACGAAGGTCAGCACGAGGGCACCGGCGAGGATGCCGAGGACCCGGCGCGGCATCCGCGTGGACGGCAGGTCCGGCCAAGGCCGGGGTAGGCGGCCCGACACCTTCACGATTCTGGCGGCGGCCCAGAGGTAGAACACGAGGAGGACGGCCAACCCCTGTGCGGCGAGGCCCGGAGCGACGCGCGCCAGCGCGTCTGAGACATCATCCTTGAGGGTGTCGTCGGGCTTGCTCGGATCAAGCTTGCCCGTGTCGGATTGCGCCCCGTCCGCACCGGTCGCGTCGGGGGCGGCCTGGGGCGGGGCTGGCGCAGCCGTGCGTCCCTGCGTCTGGATCTTGACGATGGAGCGCGTCATGTCGCGCAGTTGCGTGTGGAAGGTCTCGTAGTTCGGCGCCGCGATGACCGCGATGGCGACGAAGGCGAGGCCGGCCGTGCCGGCGGTCCAAGCCAGAAGCCGGCCGGTCGGGTACCATTCCATGGTGCCGTCCGCGCCGGGTCGGCCCAGAAGCGCGAGGTAGGCGAGCCACCAGGCGGGGAGGGCGAGATAGGCGAGGAAGCCGAGACCCAGGAAGGGCTGCACCACGAGGGCCAGCGCCAGACTGCCGGTGATGGCCGCGACGAGGGCGGCCTTGTGGCTCCAGCCGAGCCCCACGATGAGAATCGGGAGGGGGGCGAGCAGGTAGAGGATGATGGCGAGCGCCGTCGCCTTCAGCAGCACGCCGAAGAGGAGGGCGGAGACGAGGCCCGCGCCGATACCGATTCCGAGAAACTGACCCATCGATCCCGCTGTCCCACTGTCCCGATACGGGCAGGGTTAGAGGCGAACCACATCGCCCCAACGACTCCCGGCCTTCCTCATCGAAGACCGGTACGAAAATGCCCCGTCGCGCTCGCGAGGGACGCCCCGGCCCGGCGGAGCCGGACCAGGGCAGCGTGAACTACTTGATCACGTAGGGGAGGAAGCCGAGGAAGCGCGCGCGCTTGATCGCCTGGGCGAGCTCGCGCTGCTTCTTGGCGGACACCGCCGTGATCCGCGACGGCACGATCTTACCGCGCTCGGAGACGTAGCGCGACAGGAGCTTGACGTCCTTGTAGTCGATCTTGGGCGCGTTCGCGCCCGAGAACGGGCAGGTCTTGCGACGACGGAAGAAGGGGCGACGTCCGCCGCCCGCACCGCCACCAGCGCCAGCGGCGGGAGCCGCTCCGGGTCCAGCACCAAATGCCATGGCTTAAGCCTCCCCGCCGAAGTTGCGCTCGGGACGGTCACCCCGATCCCCACGGTCGCCGCGATCACCCCGATCGCGGTCGCCACCGAATCCACCGCCGCCACCGAAGCCCTCGTCGTCACGACGACGGCCGCGCTCACGATCCTTGCGGTCGTCGCGGTCGCGCTTCTGCATCATCGCCGACGGCTCGGACTCGAGCTCTTCGACGCGCACGGTCATGAAGCGCAGGACATCCTCGGAGATCTGCATCTGACGCTCCATCTCGGCCAGTGCGGCCGGGGGGGCATCGACATTGAGGAGCGTGAAATGCGCTTTGCGGTTCTTCTTGATGCGGTAGGCGAGGGACTTCACGCCCCACATCTCGATCTTCTCGACCTTGCCGCCATTGGCTTCAATGACGCCCTTGTAGGTCTCGACCATGGTCTCGACCTGCTGGCTCGTCACGTCCTGGCGCGCCAGGAAGACGTGTTCGTAGAGAGGCATTAACGGGCCCTTCATATCCAAAGGGACCCGACGGCACATCGGAGTGCGGGACAATAGCGTCGGGCCGGTTCGTACGCGGATCGCCCGGCGCCAAGCCCTTCGAGCCGTTTGAAGGCCCGAGCGGTTGATCGAAGGCGGAGACACGGGACGACGGGAAAACCCTTTTCAGGATTCAAGCCTGTACCGGCGAAGCCGGTACCGTCCGTTCAGCCCCCAGCCGGAGCGAACGCGAGGGGTGGCGGATAAACCAGTTGTTCGGGATTGGCAAGTTGTTCTAGGGCCGCGAGCCGGACGTGCCGGCCGAGACAGAGCCTCAGACCGCAGCCTGCTTCTCCACCACGACCGTTTCGAGGATGTCCGCGGGCTCGTAGAACCAGCGGCCCAGCGCTCCGGCCGCCATCGCGCCGACGATCGGAGCGAGCCAGAACAGCCAGAGCTGCGCGAGGTACTCGCCGCCCGCGAACAGGGCGGGGCCGGTGCTCCGAGCCGGATTGACCGACGTATTGGTCACCGGGATCGAGATAAGGTGGATCAGCACCAGCGCGAAGCCGATCGGAATGCCGGCGAAACCCGTCGCGGCCCCTTTCGAGGTGGTGCCGACGATGATGAAGATGAAAAAGAAGGTCGTTAGAAACTCGACGATCAGACAGGCTCCGAGGCTGTACTTGCCGGGGCTCAGGTCGCCGTACCCGTTCGACGCGAATCCTCCCGGCACCCAGCCCGACTTGCCCGATGCGATGGCGTAGAGCAGTCCGGCCGCCAGGATCGCGCCGACGACCTGGGCGACGATGTAGGGCAGGACGTGGTGGTTCGCGCACCGTCGCGCCGACCAGAGGCCGAGCGTGACGGCCGGGTTAAAGTGGCCGCCGGAGATGTGACCGACCGCAAAGGCCATTGTGAGAACGGTCAGGCCGAAGGCGAAGGCGACACCGAGGAAGCCGATGCCGAGTTCCGGAAAAGCTGCGGACAGGACAGCTGCTCCACAACCGCCGAAGGTCAGCCAGAAGGTGCCGAAGAATTCGGCGGTGACCCTGCGCATCGTATCGTGGTCCATGCGGAGTCCTCCTGCCTTGCCGATGCGTGCGCGAAGCGAAGGCCGTTCGCGTTCGACTTGGCGCGACCTGCGTCGTTGCCGGACGGAAACAATTTCGCCAGTACGCGCGATACGATCATTGCATGGCCGGAGGGGGTTAGCAATCATCGCAAGGGGTACATTTGAAACATTCGTTGCCCATTATTGCGGTGAGCGTCCGATCGGGTCTCTCAGTGAGAAAATGTTTGACGAAAACCGGGTTCGACCGGGATCAGGTCGGTTCACAGGCGCCGGACCGGGCTCCACCGGGAGCGATCATACGTCGGAATCGTGGTCGATCGTTTCGACGCTCAGCACCGATCCATGCTGGCGAAATCGTTCCATTAGGGAATCGAGGGCGCCGCGATCCACGTGCACGAGGCGGAGGGTGATCGCATCGCGATCGTCGGTCGCGTTCTGACGGATCACGATCTGGCGCAGCTTCGATGCGCAGGGACCGGCGAGGGTCCGGATCGTCGCCGTGGTGACGACACCATGGCGCGCAACGACGCGCAAGTCGTGACGCTGGCGTCGCTCGCGGTAGCGGTCTTCGATCGGCTTCATCCCGGCCAGGATGCCGAGCACGATGGCGGTGGTGGCGATGGCCGGAACGTAGAGACCTCCACCGGAGGCGAGGCCGATGGCGGCCACCGCCCACAGACTGGCGGCGGTGGTGAGGCCTTTCACGACTTCGCCGCGCAAGAGGATCGTGCCGGCGCCGAGGAAACCGATCCCGGACACCACTTGGGCGGCGACGCGGGAAGGATCGAGGGTCACGTTCGGCCGGCCGAGGACATCGGCGAATCCGAAAGCCGAGACGATCATCAGCAGGCAGGAGCCGACGCAGACCAGCATATGCGTCCGCATGCCGGCCGCTCAGACCAGTCGCTCCCGCTCGAAACCGATGATGCTGCCGAGGAAGGCCGCCACGAGCAGGCGGCCGACCATGTCGAAATTGCTCAGCATGCCGGAGAGGTCGCCGTATCTTCCCCGTCGGTCGGACTACTTGTCCGGCTTCTCCGACAGCAGCGCTCCGGTCTTCGGATCGGCATGGAACTGCATCTTGACACCGTTCTTCATGCCCTCACCCTCCCAATGTCCGTCGTCGGCCTCGAACTCGGTGATGCTAGTGTAGCCCGTTGCCATCAGCTTCTGCTTCACTTGATCGGCTGGCATCCAATCGGCTCCGGGTTGATCGGCAAGCGCGAGGGTCGACGCGGTGCAGGAGAGGGCAAGCGCGAGCGCGAGGGGGAGAAAACGAGACATCGGGGACTCCATGAGCCGGCAAATAACTTCTCCGAAGTCAACCGCGACGCCGAAAGCCGGTTCCCCTGCGCCCTAACGGATCGAACTCGCGATCGCCTGCTGAATGCCCAGGATGTCGGCGCCGCGCTTGAGCGTCTTCATGATCGGATCGGGCCGCCCCGAGACCCAGATCTTCAGTTCCGAATCGAGGTCGAAGCTGCCTGCTGTTTCGACGGAGAAGCAGGTGATCGCTCGGTAGGGTACCGTCATATACTGGACCTTGCGGCCGGTGATTCCCTGCTTGTCCACGAGGATCAGGCGCCGGTCGGTGAAGACGATGAGGTCGCGGATGAGCCGGAAGGCGACCTGCACGATCTCGCCCTCCGTGAGGACGCCCGCGAGCTGTTCATGGACCTCCGCCGGCGAGAGGTCGCTGCCGTGGCCGAGCAGGCCGTCGAGAAATCCCATGGTGTGCCGTATCCCCGTTCGCGCTCGCGACGCCTATGTAGGGGGCAGGCCCCCGAGGTGAAACGGCCGGGTCGCGACGATCCCGCATCGGATCGTGTTTGGAGCGCGGATCGACCATGTCCCTACGTCCCCTGCGTCTCGGCGTGAACATCGATCACGTTGCCACCGTGCGCAACGCGCGGGGCGGCGCCCATCCCGATCCGATCCGGGCGGCGCGGATGGCCGTCGAGGCGGGGGCCGACGGCATCACCGCGCACCTGCGCGAGGACCGCCGGCACATCCGCGACGCGGACATGGAGATCCTCGCCCGGGTGCTCACCGTGCCGCTGAACTTCGAGATGGCGGCCACCGACGCCATGATCGCCCTGGCGATCCGCCTCCGGCCCCACGCCGCCTGCCTCGTTCCGGAGAAGCGCGAAGAACGCACCACCGAGGGCGGCCTCGACATCGTCGGCGGGCACGATCACCTCGCTCCGCGTATCGCGGCCCTGCGGGAGGCGGGTCTGGGCGTCTCCCTGTTCGTCGAGCCCGATGCGGCGGTCATGGACGCGGCCCACCGCCTCGGAGCGCCCGTGGTCGAACTCCACACCGGAACCTATTGCGAGGCGGTGGCGGCCGGGGACACGGCCCGTGTCGCGGCGGAACTGGCCCGGATCGCCCATGCGGCGACCTATGGTGCCAGCCTCGGCCTCGAGATCCATGCCGGCCATGGCCTGGCCCTGGACAGCGTCGGGCCGGTTGCGGCGTTGGCCGAGATCGCCGAACTCAACATCGGCCACGCCCTCATCGGCGAAGCGATTTTTATGGGGTTGGACCGGGCCGTGCGCGACATGCGGGCCGCCATGGACGCCGCCCGCCGGGCAGGCGCCGCATGATCGTCGGCATCGGCTCCGATCTGTGCGACATCCGCCGCATCGCGCGCTCCCTCGAACGCTACGGCGAGCGCTTCACCCACCGGGTCTTCACCGACGGGGAACGGGCGAAGTGCGACGCCCGTGCCGCCCGCGCGCCATCCTACGCCCGGCGTTTCGCCGCCAAGGAGGCCTGTGCCAAGGCGCTGGGCACCGGCCTGAGCCACGGCGTGTTCTGGCGCGACATGGAGGTGATCAACCTGCCCGGCGGCCGTCCGACCCTCCATCTCACCGGTGGGGCCGCGACTCACCTGGCCGGGCTGATCCCGGCGGGCTACGCCGCCAAGGTCCACATCACCCTTACGGACGATCCGCCCATGGCGCAGGCCTTTGTGATCATCGAGGCGGTGCCGCTTGGCACCCCCTGAGATTCGTCGGGAGCGGCCTCGCGTTGCGGGTCCTCCGCGCATGGTCTATGCCGCCGCTCGACCGTCGATGACGGACGGGGCCTGGATTCCGGCCTTCCGTGTCGGACCGGAGAGGCCAGCCAGATGGAACGTGCCCGCGTGGACCACCAGACGAAGCATGACCTGAAGGCCGCCGAGACCGGTACCTGGGCCAGCATCAAGGAAACCCTGAAGGTCGGCGGTCAGGCGCTGCTCATCGCCCTCGTGGTGCGCACGCTGCTGTTCCAGCCGTTCAACATCCCCTCGGGTTCGCTCGTGCCGACGCTCCTCATCGGCGATTACCTGTTCGTCTCGAAATATTCCTACGGCTACTCGAAATACTCGCTGCCGCTGAGCGAGTACCTGCCGTTCACGGCGGACGGCCGGGTCTGGGCGGCGACGCCGAAGCGCGGCGACATCGCCGTGTTCAAGCTGCCCAAGGACAACGCCACGGACTACATCAAGCGCGTGATCGGACTGCCCGGCGACAAGGTTCAGATGAAGGCCGGCCTGCTCTACATCAACGACGTGCCGGTCAAGCGCGAGAAGATCGCCCCGTTCGAGACCACCGGGCCCTACGGCGAGCAGGCGAAAGCCGAGCAGTACCTCGAGACCCTGCCGGGCGGCGTCACCCACAAGGTGATCGAGCGCGACGGCGACAACGGCTACTGGGACAACACCGAGCCCTACACCGTTCCCGAAGGGCGGTTCTTCATGATGGGCGACAACCGCGACAACTCCACGGATTCGCGCGATCTCGCCAATGTCGGATTCGTGCCGTTCGAGAACTTCGTCGGCCGGGCGGAGATGATTTTCTTCTCCATCGACGAAGGAACGCCGGCGTGGCAGATCTGGAACTGGCCGGCGAAGGTCCGCTGGGGCCGCCTGTTCACCACCATTCATTAGGGCGATTGCGAACCGTGGACGAAGAGGCGCGTCCCTCCAGCCGGGCGCGGCGCGCGCCCCGTCCGAAGCCCGGCCTCGCCGTGCTCGAAGCCGCAATCGGCCACGCCTTCGCCGACCCGAATCTGCTGGTTCTGGCGCTGACCCACGTGAGCAAGGCCGGCGGCAACGGCCGGCTCGGCAGCTACCAGCGCCTGGAATTCCTCGGGGACCGCGTCCTCGGTCTGGCCGTCGGCGATCTCCTGTACGCGGCCTTTCCGGGGGCCGACGAGGGCGACCTGTCCCGGCGCCTCGCCGGCCTCGTCCGGCGCGAGACCTGCGCGGCCGTGGCCACGGCCTGGGATGTCGGACCACATCTCCTGCTCGGCCCCGGCGAGGTCCAGAGCGGCGGGCGCCGCAACCAGACCATCCTGGCCGATGCCTGCGAATCGATCCTCGGCGCCGTCTTCCTCGATGCCGGCTACGCCAAGGCCAAGGCCATCGTCGAAGCCGCCTTCACGCCGGGGGTCGATACGGCGGCTCCCCGCGGGCGAGATGCCAAGTCCTCCCTGCAGGAATGGGCCATGGGCCGCGGCCTGCCGATCCCCGCCTACGAGGTGGTGGAGCGCTCCGGCCCCGATCACGCCCCCGTCTTCCGCATTGCCGCCCGGGTCGAGGGCTTGGCGCCCGGCATCGGCACCGGCCCATCGAAGCGTCTCGCCGAGCAGGAGGCCGCCCGCCTCGTGCTGGAGCGCGAGGTCCTCGGTCAGATCCCCAGCCCAATCATGGAGACGTCGGCGGACGTCCGCGAAGGAAATTCTCCCGATGTCTGACGACGATTTCGACACCGATCACGACGACGATCTGCCGCCCCTGGTACCGCTTCCGTCCGCTCCCATGCCGGAGAACACCACCGCCGGCTTCGTCGCGCTCATCGGCATCCCGAACGCCGGCAAGTCGACCCTGCTCAACAGCCTCGTCGGCACCAAGGTCTCCATCGTCTCCCGCAAGGTGCAGACGACGCGGGCCCTGGTGCGCGGCATCGTCATGGAGGGGACGGCGCAGATCATCCTTGTCGATACCCCCGGCATCTTCGCGCCGAAGCGTCGGCTCGACCGCGCTATGGTCCATTCCGCTTGGAGCGGCGCGTCGGATGCCGACGCCGTCTGTCTGCTCATCGATGCGCGCAAGGGCGTCTCGGACGAAGTCGAGGCGATCCTCGCCAAGCTCCCCGACGTGAAGCGCCCCAAGGTGCTGATCCTCAACAAGATCGATCTCATCCCCCGCGACCGCTTGCTGGCCCTCTCCGCATCGCTCAACGAGCGCATCGCCTTCACCCACACCTTCATGATCTCGGCGCTGAACGGCGACGGCATCGATGTGCTGAAGGCAACCCTGGCCGGGATGATGCCGAAGAGCCCGTGGCTCTACCCCGAAGATCAGGTCTCCGACGCCCCCATCCGCATGCTGGCCGCCGAGATCACCCGCGAAAAGCTCTACGACCGCCTGCACGAGGAACTGCCCTACCGCTCCACCGTGGAGACCGATCAGTGGCAGATGCGGACGGATGGCTCCGTGCGTATCGAGCAGACCATCTTCGTCGAGCGCGAGAGCCAGCGCTCCATCGTGCTCGGCAAGGGCGGCCAGACCATCAAGGCCATCGGTCAGGCGGCGCGGCGCGAGATCGCCGAGGCCGCCGAGCAGACGGTCCACCTGTTCCTGCACGTGAAGGTGCGCGAGAACTGGGCAGATGATCCGGCGCGCTACCGCGAGATGGGCCTGGAGTTCCCGCGCGGTTAGGCATCGGCTATCACCGGCCGCTCAGGTCATCCGTTACGCTCTCAGCCGTCGAGGCGCGCGCGCCGTCGCGCCGGATCGTATCATCATGTCCATCACATCGTTCTCGGAAGCCCTGTACGGCTTCCCGCCCGCCGAACTCATCGAGGGTCCGGAAGGAGCTGTCCAGGTCTCGCCGCTGATCCCGGGCTCGCCCCGGATCGAGGATGTCGCGTCGGGCAGCCTCGAGCGGATCGACGTGCTGGCACCGGCTGGCACAATCGAGCGCCGCTACGTCCTTGCTCAGGCCCTGCGTGCCCTGCGTCCGGGCGGACGCCTGACCGCCCTGGCTCCGAAGGACCGGGGCGGCTCGCGCCTGGCCAAGGAACTCGCCGGATTCGGGGCTCCGGCGACGGAGAGCGCCCGGCGCCACCACCGCATCTGCGTCGTCGACCGGCCCGATTCCCTCGGCGACCTGAGGGTGGCCCTGGAGGAGGGCGGTCCGCGCCACATTGACAACCTCGCCCTGTGCTCGCAGGCCGGCATCTTCTCCTACGATCGCCTCGATCCGGGCTCGGCCCTTCTCCTGTCGCTCCTGCCGCCGCTGGCGGGCAGCGGTGCCGATTTCGGCTGCGGCCTCGGTGTCCTCGCCCGCTCCGTCTTGCATTCGCCGAAGGTGACGACGCTCACGCTCATCGACATCGACCGGCGCGCCGTCGAGATGGCGACCCGCAATGTCGCCGACCCGCGTGTCACCATCCGCTGGGCCGACATCCGCGCGGGCGGCCTCGGCCTTAGCCGCCTCGACTTCGTCGTGATGAACCCGCCCTTCCATGACGGCGGCTCGGAGGATCAGGCCCTCGGCCAGGGCTTCATCGCCCGCGCGGCCGAGGCCCTGCGTCCGGGCGGTACCCTGTGGGTCACGGCCAACATGCACCTTCCCTACGAGAAGCCCCTGAACGCCGCTTTCAAGACCGTGGAACTCAAGGCCTCGTCCGGGGGCTACAAGATCTTCGAGGCCCGGAAATGAGCAAGGCGGGGAAAGCCAAGACCCCGACCCTGCGCCTCGACCGCCTGCTCGCCAACATGGGCTACGGCTCGCGCCGGGAGATCGGGCTCCTCACCGGCGCCGGCCTCGTCGTCCTCGACGGCGCGCCGCTGCGCGATTCGGACCAGCGCATCCCGGTGACGCCCGATCTCGCCCAGCGCATGGTGGTGGACGGCGTTCCCCTCGATCCGCCGCCGGGCGTGACCCTCATGCTGCACAAGCCGCTCGGCGTCACCTGCTCCCACAAGGAGGCGGGACCCCTCGTCTACGGGCTGCTGCCCGAGCGCTGGCGCCGACGCGACCCGGCCCTGTCCACGGTGGGCCGCCTCGACAAGGAGACCTCCGGTCTCCTGCTGCTGACCGACGACGGTGCCCTGCTGCACCGGATCATCGCGCCGAAATCCAACGTCGCCAAACGCTACCAGGTGACCCTCGACCGTCCGCTCAACGGCAACGAGGTGGCCATCTTCGCCTCCGGCACCCTGATGCTGGAGGGAGAGGAGAAGCCGCTCCTGCCCGTCGAGACCGAGATTCACGATGCGACCCACGCGGCCGTGACCCTGCACGAGGGCCGTTACCATCAGGTCCGGCGGATGTTCGCGGCCATCGGCAACCACGTCGTCGCCCTCCACCGCGACCGAATCGGAGGGCTCGACCTGCCGGCCGATCTGGAGGCGGGGTGCTATCGGGTCATGCACGAGGCCGACATCGCCGCCGTGTTTGGTGAAGCCGGCACGACGTGATTCGTTGACGAATCTTCACGTTTGACTTCGATCGGGCGAAGGGGCGCGGAACGATGCCAGATCGGGAGACCCGAAGAATACGACCGGGGAGGAAAGACTGCTGGCTCGTGCTCGGACTCGGTATCATTTGGGCCTTTGCCCACTGGCAGATTGTCAGCGCTTTCCTGTGGGGCGTGACCCTCTGCGAGTCCCGGACCTTGCGCAGATACCCCTGGCCGTTCCGAAAGTTCGGTGACTGCCGAGTCGAAACGGACTTTTCCGTCTTTTGGCCTAGCCTCCTTCCGTGGATCGCACTCGGTCCTTTCCTTCTTGGTGGAACGCTTGTCTTCCTCTGGATCCAGCGTAACGACCGCCCCTGACTGCGTCCTCCACTCAAAACCTTGCCATCGCAAAAACCGTCTGGTAAGGCCCCGCCCATTCCACACGCGGAGTTGGCCTCATGCCTGAATGAGGCGTTTCCGGTGATCGGGGTTCTTTTGGACCCGATCGCTTCCTCCGCGGCGGCATAACCGGAGAGACCAAAGATCATGGCCGTTGATTTCAGCATGCGTCAGCTTCTCGAGGCCGGCGCCCACTTCGGACACCAGGCCCACCGCTGGAACCCGAAGATGCAGTCCTACATCTTCGGGACGCGCAACAACATCCACATCATCGACCTGGCCCAGACCGTGCCGGCCCTCCACCAGGCCCTGCAGGCCGTGAGCGACACCGTCGCCAAGGGTGGCCGGGTGCTGTTCGTCGGCACCAAGCGCCAGGCCGCCGACACCATTGCCGAGGCTGCCAAGCGTTCGGCCCAGTACTACGTCAACTCCCGCTGGCTCGGCGGCATGCTGACCAACTGGAAGACCATTTCGGGCTCGATCTCGCGGCTGCGCAAGGTCGACGAGATCCTCGACGGCGGGGCCCAGGGCCTCACCAAGAAGGAGCGTCTCATGCTCGGCCGCGAGAAGGACAAGCTCGAGAAGGCGCTCGGCGGCATCAAGGACATGGGCGGCGTGCCCGACCTGCTGTTCGTGATCGACACCAACAAGGAGCAGCTCGCGATCAAGGAGGCCCAGCGCCTCGGCATCCCGGTCGCCGCCATCGTCGACACCAACTGCAACCCGGACGGCATCACCTACGTGGTCCCGGCCAACGACGACGCCGGCCGCGCCATCGCCCTGTACTGCGACCTCATCGCCCGTGCGGCCATCGATGGCATCTCGCGCGGCCAGGGTTCGAGCGGCATCGATCTCGGCGCTTCCGAGGAGCCCACCGCCGAGGAGCTGCCCGCCAACGACGAGGGCGCGGCTTCCATCGAGTCCGGCTCGGTCACCCAGGCCGATGTGGCCGCCCTCGTGGAGTCCACCGAGCACTTCGAACTGCTCTCGGCTCCGCGTGGCGCCCCCGACGACCTGTCGAAGCTCCACGGCGCCGGTCCCCAGATCGTGCAGAAGCTCAACGAAGCCGGCATCTACCATTACTGGCAGCTCGTCGCCATGAGCGAGGCCGATGTCGCCAAGGTCGATGCCGATCTCAAGCTCAACGGCCGCATCGGCCGCGACGGCTGGATCGAGCAGGCCCGCGGCTTCGCCGAGGCCGCTGCCGCCGCCTGAGCCCGCAGGGCGGCCCGGATCCGGGCCGCCACCGACGGATCGACATCATCATCCTGAAGCCCGGTGCTTTTCATAGAGCGCCGGGCTCCTTCACTTCAGAAGTCCCCACTTCAAGAGTCCCGGAAAGGACAGGCCATGGCCAACATCACCGCCGCACTGGTGAAAGAGCTCCGCGAAAAGACCGGCGCGGGCATGATGGACTGCAAGGGCGCGCTCAACGAGACGGACGGCGACATCGAAGCCGCCGTGGACTGGCTCCGCAAGAAGGGCCTTGCCAAGGCGGCCAAGAAGGCTGGCCGCGTCGCCGCCGAGGGCCTCGTCGCCGTGGAATCCTCGGGTCATCACGCGGCCCTCGTCGAGGTGAACTCCGAGACCGACTTCGTCGCCCGCAACGACAGCTTCCAGGGCTTCGCCCGCGAGGCCGCCAAGCTCGCCCTCGACACCGACGGCACCCTGGAAGGCCTCGAAGCCGCACACTTCCCCGGCTCCGAGACCACCGTCAAGGAAACGCTGTCCAACCTCATCGCCACCATCGGCGAGAACATGACCCTGCGTCGCGTGGCCAAGCTCGACGTGACCAAGGGCGTCATCGCCTCCTACGTTCACGGTCAGATCGTCGACGGTCTCGGCAAGATCGGCGTGCTCGTCGCACTCGAGTCGGAGGGCGATGTCGAGGTGCTCTCCACCCTCGGCCGCCAGATCGCCATGCATGTCGCCGCCACCAACCCGGTGGCGCTGGATGCCGCCGGCGTCGATCAGGCGACCCTCGATCGCGAGATCAACATCCTGCGTGAGAAGAACGCCGGCAAGCCCGAGAACGTGCTCGCCAAGATCGTCGAGAGCGGCCTGAAGAGCTATTACAAGGAGGTCACCCTCCTGGAGCAGCCCTTCGTACACGATGGCTCGAAGACGATCTCCCAGGTTCTCAAGGAGGCCGAGGGCAAGGCTGGCTCGCCCGTCAAGCTCACCGCGTTCGTGCGCTACGCGCTCGGCGAGGGCATCGAGAAGGAAGAGGCGCCTGACTTCGCCACCGAGGTGGCCGCCGCAGCTCGGGGCTGAACTCGAGTCCGACGCCATGACGGAAACGTGAAAGGGGCGGTGGCTGCGAGGCCGCCGCCCCTCGACGTTCCGGCCTGCCGTGCGCTAGACACCCCTCCGCTTCCGATTGGCTCTCCGGCCCACTCCCGGGTTGGATTCGAGGGGACTGGCTCATGCCGGAGACCACATTGTTTCGCCGCGTCCTCGTGAAGCTCTCCGGCGAGGCGCTGGCTGCGCCCGATGGATACTGGCTTCATCCGCCGACCCTCGCCGGCATCGCCGAGGACATCGCCCGGACCCGGGAATGCGGTATCCAACTCGCGCTCGTCGTCGGCGGCGGCAACATGATCCGGGGTGCGCGCATCTCGTCCGCCGGCTGGATCGACCGGGCCACCGGCGACTCGCTCGGCATGATGGCGACCGTGATGAATTCGCTGGCCCTCGAGACGGCCCTCAATGCCGCCGGCGTGCCGGCCCGCACCATGTCGGCGGTGTCGATGCCGACCATCTGCGAGACCTTCGCGCGCCAGCCCGCCCTGCATCACATCGACAAGGGTCAGGTCATCGTGCTGGCCGGTGGCACCGGCAATCCCTTTTTCACCACCGACACGGCGGCCGTCCTACGCGCGGCGGAACTCCGGTGCGACGCCGTGCTCAAGGCCACTCAGGTGGACGGCGTCTACTCGGCCGATCCGAAGACCGACCCGTCCGCTACCCGCTACGACCGTCTCACCCATGACGAGGCGATCGGTCGTGACCTCAAGGTGATGGACACCGCGGCCTTCGCCCTGGCACGCGAAAGCCGCCTCTCCATCGTCGTCGGCTCCGTCCATGCGCCGAGCTCGATCCGGGCCATTCTCACCGGCGAGGCACCCGCCACCCACGTGGTCCCCTGATCCGCCCGTCGCGAAAGCGCGAAGCCCCGTGAACGCCATTTGCGGGCCACAGGGTTTTGGTTCATTGAAGCCGCAGAACGGGCCCCGGCGGCCCGGCCTCCCTCCCTCCTCTGTTCGCGTCGGGACACTGAACGCATGGCTGCCATCCCCGAATTCGACCTGAACGACATCAAGCGCCGCATGCAGGGCGCCGTCACCTCCCTGAAGGGTGACCTCGGTTCCCTGCGGACGGGCCGCGCGACGCCGAGCATCCTCGATCCAATCCAGGTCGACGCTTACGGGGCGATGATGCCCATGGCGCAGGTTGCCACCGTGAGCGTGCCGGAGCCGCGCCTCCTGAGCATCTCCGTGTGGGATCGCGGCATGGTCACCGCCGTCGAGAAGGCGATCCGCGAATCCGATCTCGGCATGAACCCCCAGACCGAGGGCCAGACCATCCGCCTGCGCGTGCCCGAGATGAACGAGCAGCGCCGCAAGGAGATGGTCAAGGTTGCTCACAAGTACACGGAGGAGGCCCGCGTCGCCGTCCGCCACGTGCGCCGCGACGGCCTCGACCACCTGAAGAAGCTGGAGAAGGATGGCGCCATCAGCGAGGACGACGAGAAGCGTCAGGCCGGCGAAGTCCAGAAGGTGACCGACCAGCACATCGCCGAGATTGATGGCGTCCTGGCGTCCAAGGAGAAGGAAATCATGCAGGTCTAGCGTGCCCGCCATCGAAATGGAGGCCGGTTCGTCTCAAGACAGCAGCAAGACAAGATTTGGAGCCGTGTCCGAAACGGCAGGGTAGGACACGGCTCCGACGTTCGGCGGATTTCCGATCGGACTGGACGAGGCATGGGGGAGGGGCGCGTTGGGTCGAACTGAGGGCGCGCGTCACATCGAGACCGGGATGGCGGGGGGGCAGGGCGCATCGGCGTTCGATGTCCGCTCTCCGGCCGCGTCCGGCGCAGCGCCGGTGCCGCCCACCGGCCTCGCGCTGCCGGCGCCCGCCCATGTCGCGATCATCATGGATGGCAACGGTCGTTGGGCGGCGCGGCGTGGACTGCCCCGCGTCGAGGGCCATCGCCGTGGCGTCGAGGCCGTGCGCCGGGCCGTGCGTTCTTCCATCGATCTCGGTGTGCGCTACCTGACCATTTACACCTTCTCGTCGGAAAACTGGCGCCGCCCGCCCGCCGAGGTCGCGGACCTCATGGGCCTGCTCAAGCTGTTCGTGCGCCGCGATCTGGCCGACCTCCACCGCAATGGCGTGCGGGTTCGGATCATCGGCGACCGCGAGGGCCTGAGCGCGGACATCATTGGGCTCCTGGACGAAGCCGAGGCGATGACGCGGGGCAATCCCGGCCTGACCCTGGTGGTCGCGTTCAACTACGGCGGCCGGCAGGAGATCGTCCGGGCCGTCCGTGCTCTGGCGCGCGCTTGTACCGAGGGGCGGGCGACGCCGGACGACATCGACATCGACGCCATCACGGCGGCCCTCGACACCACCGGCATTCCCGACCCCGATCTGGTGATCCGCACCTCGGGCGAACTGCGCCTGTCGAACTTTCTCACCTGGCAGACGGCCTACGCCGAATACGTGACCACCCCCGCCCTCTGGCCGGATTTCGACCACGACGCCTTCGTGGCGGCCATCGGCGAGTATCACCGCCGCGACCGTCGTTTCGGCGGCCTGAGCGGTAAGACCGGGTGATGGGAAGCCCGAGCGAGGCGACCCCCGGCGCGCGCCGCAATCCCCTCGGGGGGCGTGAGTTTCAACTTCGTCTCGTGTCCGGCGTGGTGCTGGCGGCCATCGTCGTCTCGGCCCTCATTATGGGGGGTGGCCCGTTCGCCTTCATCTGGCTCGCCGCCGCCCTCGTCGGCACCGCCGAGTGGATCGGCATGAGCCGCACGGGTCCTCGACGGCTCCTCCTGATCGTCATCGGCGCGACCCTCACCGGGCTCGTCCTGTGCCTGCGGGAGGGCGCCGCGCCGCACGTGTTTCTCATCGTTGCCGCCCTGGGCGTCACCGGGATCCTGGTCCTGGCCCAGGACGGGCCGGCGCGGGGCCGGGCCGTGGCGGGCCTGTTCGGCGGGACCGTCGTCGCCCTGGTGCCCCCCGGCCTGCGCGACGATCCCGCCATCGGCATCCTCGGTCCGGCCTGGATGTTCGCCGTCGTCTGGTCCACGGACGTGGTCGCCTACATCACCGGGCGCACCTTCGGCGGACCGAAGCTCATGCCGGCCGTGAGTCCGAAGAAGACGTGGTCGGGCGCCCTCGGTGGCCTTGCCGCCGGGACGGCCGCGGGCATCGGCCTGATCGCCCTGGCCCGGGGCTACGACTGGAGCCCGCTTGCCGCGACCTCCCTCGTTTTCGTCGGTCTCGTGAGTGCCGCGGCATCGGTCTTCAGTCAGGCCGGCGATCTCGCTGAATCGGCCCTGAAGCGGCATTGGGGCGTCAAGGATTCCGGCCGCTCGATTCCCGGTCATGGTGGCGTCATGGATCGTCTCGACGGCTTCGCCGCCGTGGCGCTGCTGGCCGGACTGTATCTCCTCGCGCACCGCATGGGCGTGGTCTGAAGGATCTCCTCCGTTGACTCTCACCGTCTCCATCCTGGGTGCCACCGGTTCCATTGGGCGCTCCACCACGGATCTCCTCGCCCAGCATCCCGAGCGCTTCCGCATCGGCGCCCTCGTTGGCGGCCGTGATGCCGTGGCCCTCGCCAAGCTCGCCCGCGAGATCGGCGCGGATTTCGTCGCCCTGGCCGACGAATCGCAGGGAGCGGCCCTGCGCGAGCTTCTGTCCGGCACCGGCATTCCCAACGGCGCGGGCGACGGCGCCGTGCTGGAGGCCGCCGCACGCGACGCCGACATCGTGATGGCCGCCGTCAGCGGGGCCGCCGGCCTGCGCCCGACCCACGCGGCGCTCCGCCTCGGGCGCACGGTGGCGCTCGCCAACAAGGAAAGCCTCGTCTGCGCCGGGGACGCCTTCATGCGCGACGCCAGGCGCTATGGTGCCACCCTGCTGCCGGTGGATTCCGAGCACAACGCCCTCGCGCAGGCGCTCGGCGACGGCAAGGTCGCCGATGTCGCGACCATGACCATCACGGCTTCGGGCGGACCGTTCCGCACCTGGACGGCCGAGCGCATCGCCGCCGCCTCGCCCGAGGACGCGGCGGCCCATCCGACCTGGTCCATGGGCATGAAGATCAACATCGATTCGGCGTCCCTAATGAACAAGGGCCTCGAACTCATCGAGGCGCATCACCTGTTCGGGATCGAGGCCGCACGTCTCGATGCCATCGTGCATCCACAATCCATCGTCCACGGCCTCATCACTTGGCGCGACGGCGCGGTGACGGCGGGCCTCGCCATGCCCGACATGCGGGTGCCGATCGCGCATTGCCTCGGGCTCGGCGAGCGCCTCACCATCGCGCGTGGCCGGTCCGTCGATCTCGCTGCGGTCGGAAGCCTGACCTTCGAGGCCACCGACGAAATCCGTTTCCCTTGCCTTCGCATCGCCCGCGCGGCGCTCCGCGATGGCGGGGCGGCTCCCACGGTGATGAACGCCGCCAACGAGATCGCGGTCTCCGCCTTCATTCGCGGCGTCATCGGTTTCTACGGGATCAGCGACCTCGTGGAGCGTGCCTGTACCCATTTCGCGGGCCTCTACCGGGCGGCCCCGGCCGATGTTGACGAGGCGCTGGCCATCGATGCCGAGGTCCGCGCGTGGAGCAGCGAAGCGCTTCCCGCCTGAACCGTCAGCTCCCCGGTCCGTAGCCGGCGAGGAACACGCGCACGGCCTCCTCCACCCGGTAGGCGATCTCGCCCTCCGTCACCGCCCCGCTGGCGGCGAACAGCAGGCGGGTGAGGAGGCCGGCCTGGCATAGGTGCAGGAAGTGCTTGGCGGCGAGTTCCGGGTCCGCCGCCGTCAGGCGTCCGGCGGCCACCTGAGCGCCGAAATAGGCGGCGAGACGCGCAACCCCCTGAACGGGGCCGGCCTCATAGAAGGCCTGCCCGAAGCGTGGGAATCTCTCCGTCGCCCCGATCACCATGCGGATCACCGCCACGTGGTCGGCGCGCGCCAGCTCGGCGAGATAGCTATGTCCGAGGCGGGTGAGCACGCCGGCGACATCCGGATCGTCCGCATCGAGGCGGAACAGCGCCTCGGCAAGCCCCTGGCGCTCGGCGACGGTGAGCGCCTCGAATAACGCCTCCTTGCTGTCGAAGTAGACGTACAACGTACCCTTTGACACGCCCGCCGTCCGGGCGATCTCGCCCATACTGGCGCCATCGAAGCCGGCGGCCAGGAATACGGCGCGTGCGCCCTCCAAAATCTGCCGGCGCTTGTCCGATTCCGGACCCGTCCGTAGGGGAACCGCGCTCGCATCGCTCGTCATCGTCACCCAACGCCGTCTTGACCGAACCGTTCGGTCACTCTACCTAGCGAAAATGCAGATGCGGTTCAATCCGCTTCAGCTATTGACCGAACGGTTCGGTCAAATTCCGATGCCGGAAACACGACGATGACGCTACGCGACGTGGGCGGACGGGACGAAGGTCGCGATGAAACGGATTCTGGTCCGTTCCCGGACGTTTCGTCGATGTCGGGACCCGTAGGGCCGCCGATGGCCGATTCCACGGCGCGCCCCGAGATCGCCCAGTCCCCGGACGGCGTGCAATCCACGGAAGGCGCGAAGCCAAAGCGGCGGATCGCACGCAAGCTCATCGTTGCACTCGTCGTCTCCGCACTCCTCGGCGGAGGCGGATACAAGGCCTACGCGTGGTGGACGGTCGGGCGGTTCTTCCTGTCCACCGACGATGCCTACATCCAGGCCGATATCTCGGTGCTCGCCGCCAAGGTGCCCGGCTACCTCGCCGTCGTCCCGGTGGTGAACGGGCAGGCGGTAAAGGCCGGAGATATCGTCGCGCGCATTGACGATGGAGATTATCGTCTCGCCGAGGAAGCCGCCCACGACAAGCTCGTGACGCAGGAGGCGACCATCACCCGCATCGGGCGGCAGGTCGAGGCCGCTCAGGCCCAGCTCATCCAGAGTGCGACCCAGATCGACGCGGCTCGGGCCGATGCCGTTCGAGCGGCGGCAGATTACGCCCGCCAGCAGCAGCTCGAGAAGGTCGATTTCGTCGCGAAAGCCCGCATCGAGCAGGCCCGTGCCGACCGCGACCGCACCCAGGCCGCCGAGAAGGGCGCAGAGGCATCCCTCGTGGCGATGAAAGCTCAAGTCGAGGTCCTGCGTGCGCAGCGGACCGAGGCCGAGGGGTTGGCCGCCGAGTTGCGCACGGCCGAGCGCCGCGCTGCGCGCGACCTCGCTTTCACCATCCTGCACGCGCCCTTCGACGGGGTCATCGGCAACAAGGCGGTGGAGGCTGGTGCCTACGTGTCTCCGGGCTCGCGCATTGCGGCCCTGGTGCCGCTTCAGAGCGTGCGCATCGATGCCAACTTCAAGGAGACACAGGTCGAGCGGATGCACGCCGGCCAGCCCGTCCACGTCGCGGTGGATGCCTATCCGGACCGCGATATCGTCGGCTGGGTCGAATCCCTGTCGCCGGCCTCGGGCTCGGTGTTCAGCCTGCTGCCGCCGGACAACGCCACCGGCAACTTCACCAAGATCGTCCAGCGCCTGCCCGTTCGGGTGCGGGTGCCAGCGGACGTCGCCCGGGAGGGATTGCTGCGCCCGGGCCTCTCCGTCACCGTCCGGGTCGACACCCGCGCGGTGGCTACGACCGCTGCCCTGCGGCCGTAGGCGCCATGGCCGCCGCCGCCCATGATTTCGCCCGACCCATCGCCGCCGGACCGCCCCTCGACCGCCGCCGCATGGTGGCGTTCGTCTGCATGGTGTTCGGGATGTTCATGGCGATCCTGGACATCCAGATCGTCTCGGCCTCGCTCGCCGAAATCCAGGCCGGCCTGTCCGCCTCGGGCGATGAAATTCCCTGGGTCCAGACGAGCTACCTCATCGCCGAGGTGATCGCGATTCCCTTGTCGGGCTTCCTGTCGCGGGTGCTCTCGACCCGGTGGATGTTCGTGATTTCGGCGGGCGGCTTCACGCTCATGAGCGTGATGTGCGCCACCTCCACCACCATCAATCAGATGATCGTCTGGCGCGCCCTGCAGGGCTTTATCGGCGGCGGCATGATCCCGACGGTGTTCGCCTCGGCCTTCACGATCTTCCCGCCCTCGAAGCGCTCCATCGTCTCGCCGATGATCGGCCTCGTCGCCACACTCGCCCCCACCATCGGCCCGACGGTGGGGGGCTACCTCACCGATCTGTTCGACTGGCACTGGCTGTTCCTCATCAATGTGGTGCCGGGCATCGTCGTCACGGTCTCGACCTATTGCCTGGTGGATTTCGACGAGCCCAACCTCGCCCTGTTCAAGCGTTTCGATTGGTTCGGCCTCGTGTTCATGGCGCTCATGCTCGGCTGCCTCGAATACGTTCTGGAGGAGGGACCGAATCACGATTGGCTCGCCGACGAGGCGGTGCTCGCCTGCGCCGTGGTCTGCGCGATGGCCGGGCCGGCCTTTTTCTGGCGTGCCTTCACGGCGGCCGAGCCCATCGTCGATCTGCGCGCCTTCGCGGATCGCAACTTCACGGCGGGCTGCCTCTTCAGCTTCGTCCTCGGCATCGGCCTCTACGGCCTGACCTATCTCTATCCGGTCTATCTCGGCCGTGTACGCGGCTACTCCGCCCTGCAGATCGGCGAGACCATGTTCATCTCCGGCCTCTGCATGTTCGCCACCGCCCCGATCGCCGGGCGGTTCCTCGGCAAGGTCGATCCACGCATCCCCATGGGCCTCGGCTTCGTCGGCTTCGCCGCCGGCACCTGGATCGTGACGGGGCTCACAAAAGACTGGGATTTCGGCGAACTACTCGTACCCCAGATCCTGCGCGGCTGCTCCCTGATGCTGTGCATGATTCCCATCAACAACATTGCGCTGGGCACATTGCCGCCGGCCCGGATGAAGAACGCTTCCGGCCTCTACAACCTCACGCGCAACCTCGGCGGGGCGGTGGGCCTCGCCCTCATCAACACCGTGTTGAACGACCGGTGGGACCTCCACCTCGCCCGCCTGCACGAGCGCTTCACCTGGACCAACACCGCCGTGCTGGAGCGCCTGGAAATGACGCGTCGACAGTTCGAAGGAATGGGCGGCAATGCCGATGCCATGGCCCTCAAGGCGATGATGAACACCGTTCGCATCCAGGGACTGGTGATGAGCTTTTCGGATGTGTTCCTCGTGCTGACCGGCCTGTTCCTCCTGATGGCCTGCGCCGTGCCCTTCATCCGCCGGCCGCGCGCCGCCAGGGGCGGGGGCGGGGGGCACTGACCCTGCGCCTCTCTTTACCGAGATCGCAGGAAAGCCGACTTTCCGTCTGGTCTTTGCCCCGGTGCGACGCCAGAACCAACGTGGTGCATTTGCGTTCGCCCGCTGCAGGTCCGATCTGCTATGGGCGGATCGGCGTGCCGCTGAGACGCCTCGGGGATCGACGATGGACTTTCTGAACGCGATGGGCGGGACGGCCGCCGGCTTCTTCGGCAACGTGATTCCGTTCCTCATCGTCCTCAGCGTCGTCGTCTTCGTCCACGAGATGGGACACTTCCTCGTCGGCCGCTGGTGCGGCGTCGGGGTCCACGCGTTCTCCCTCGGTTTCGGCCCGGAGCTGTTCGGCTTCAACGACCGCCACGGCACCCGCTGGAAGCTCTCGGCGGTGCCGCTCGGCGGCTACGTCAAATTCCATGGCGACGCCAACGGTGCCAGCGTGCCGGACCCCGAGGCCGTCGCCCGGATGAGTCCGCAGGAACGCGCGACGAGCTTTCCGACCCAACCCCTGGCCAAGCGCGCCGCCATCGTCGCCGCCGGTCCCATCGCCAACTTCCTGCTGGCGATCGTGTTGTTCTCCGGGGCGATCTATTTCGGCGGCCGCTACGAGACACCGGCCCGCGTCGAGGCGGTGGTGTCCGGAAGTGCGGCCGAGCGCGCCGGCTTCCAGCCCGGAGACGTGATCCGGGCCATCGGCGGCTCGGCGGTGAACAGTTTCACCGACATGCAGCGCACGGTGTCCACGAGCGCCGGCTCCAGCCTCGCCATCACCGTCGAGCGCAACGGCGAGCGTCAGGTTCTGACCGCCGTACCGGACGGCATGGAGGAGCGTACCCCGTTCGGTCGCCACCGCTTCGGTCGCCTCGGCATCCAGGGCCCGAAGGGCAGCGAGGCCAAGCTCGTTCAGTACGGGCCGCTCCAGTCCGTGGGACTCGGCATCCACGAGACCTACTTCGTGGTGGATCGCACCATCGACTACATCGGAAAGCTCGTGACCGGCCGCGAATCGGCCGACCAGCTGTCCGGCCCCATCGGCATCGCCCGGGTCTCAGGCGAAGTCGCCAAGGTGGGGGGCGCCGGCGGCCTCATCGGCCTCATCGCCCTGCTCTCCGTCTCCATCGGCCTTCTCAACTTGTTTCCGGTGCCGCTGCTCGATGGTGGCCACCTGCTGTTCTACGCGTTCGAGGCCGTGCGCGGCCGGCCCCTGAGCGAGCGGACCCAGGAGATCGGCTTTCGCATCGGCCTCGCCCTCGTGCTGTTTCTCATGCTGTTCGCCGCCTGGAACGACGTGCTCAACCTAGGTGCGTCCTGGGGTGCGCGGGGCACCTGATCGACCGCTCCGCATCGCCCTCCGACATGGTCGGTATGGGGCCAAGTCGCTGGCCGCGCAGGCATCTCCGCCGCGCGGCCGAACCTAGTTGACGCTTCGTTCACCGTGTTCGGCGATCCGGTTTCGTCGTTAAGTGACCGGAAGGCCACGTGTCCCCAAAATCCCCTGTGAGCGGGTGCCCCCGGCGTTTGCTTCGACCGGGAAACTCGGTAGAAGCTGAGCTTGGGACCAGACGACGGGACGACCGGGCAAACCGGCGCCTGTCCGCGGGTGCGAACCCGTACTGATAATAAAAGAGACGGGCGATTACATGATGTCGATGACGGGGAAGCGCCGACGCAAGTCGGCGGAGCAGACCATCGTCCTAGTCGCCGCCACGGCCGCAGGGCTGGTGCTCGGCAGCGCGGCGCAGGCCGAGCAGATCGTCGTCCAGGGTAACAAGCGCGTCGATTCCGATACGATCCGGTCCTACGTGACCGGCACCGCCTCCGGTTCGCCCGAGGAAGCCCGCCGCAACCTGCTGGCGAGCGGCATGTTCTCCGACGTGAAGGTGTCGCGCAGCGGCGGCAGCACCGTCGTGAGCGTGCGCGAGAACAACATCATCAACCGCGTTGTGTTCGAGGGAAACAAGAAGATCGAGAAGGCCACCCTCGAGGGTGAGATCGAGGCCAAAGCGCGCGGTCCCTACAACCAGGGCATCGTCACCGCGGACATGCAGCGCATCCGCGAGATCTATCGCCGCTCCGGTCGCGGCAGTGCCAAGGTCAGCTTCCGCACCGTCGATCTGCCCAACGGCCGCTTGGACGTGATCTACGTCATCGAGGAAGGTGACAAGACCGGCATCAAGGCGATCAACATCAGCGGCAACAAAGAGTACTCCGAGTCGAAGATCAAGGAATTGATGTCTTCTTCGGAGATGAACTTCCTGTCGTTCATCAAGACCTCGGACGTCTACGATCCCGACCGGATCACTAATGACCTCGACCTCGTGCGGCGCTTCTACCTCAAGAACGGTTACGCCGACTTCCGCGTCGTGAAGGCCGATGCCCGCTACGTCGAGGCGGAGACCGATGCCGGCTGGGTCATCGACGTGATCGTCGAGGAAGGCCAGCAGTACAAGGTCGGTGCCGTCGCCATCGATTCGCGCCTTCCCGGTCTCGACACGCAGGGGCTCGACGGCGAAGTCCGGACCGCCGTCGGCGATGTCTACAACGCTGAGGATGTCGAGAAGACCCTCAACGGCGTCACGAATCAGGTCGCCCGCCAGGGCTACCCGTTCGCCCAGGTTCGTCCGACCGGCCAGCGTGATCCCGCCACCGGCACCGTGGCCCTCGGCTTCGTGGTCGAGGACGGCCCGCGCGTCTACGTCGAGCGCATCAACATCCGGGGCAACACCCGCACCCGCGACTACGTCATCCGCCGCGAGCTCGATATCACCGAGGGCGACGCCTACAACCGCGTCCTCACGGACCGCGCCGAGCGTCGCCTCAACGGCCTCGGCTTCTTCAAGAAGGTCCGCTTCTCCAACGAGCCGGGCTCGGCCGCCGATCGTGTGGTCATCAATATCGATGTCGAAGATCAGCCCACGGGCTCGTTCTCGGTCGCCGGTGGCTATTCGACCCAGGACGGCATCATCGGCGAAGTGTCGGTCTCCGAGTCCAACTTCCTCGGTCGCGGTCAGTACGTGCGCGTCGCCGGTACCGCTGGCCAGTACGCCCGCGGCGTCGACTTCTCGTTCACCGAGCCGTACTTCCTCGGCTACCGCCTGGCCGCCGGCTTCGACGCCTTCTACAAGTACAGCGACCAGACCCGCTACTCGCGCTACGAGACCACCGTGTACGGCGGTCAGCTCCGCGTCGGCCTGCCGATCACGGAAGAGTTCGGCATCACCCTGCGCTACTCGCTCTACAACACCGAGCTGCGCGTCCCGAACACCATCCGCCGGCCGTACAACGACTGCTCGAACCCGATCCCTGGCTACACGGCGGTCTATCCGAACAACACGTTCACGGCCAACGGGCAGAACGTGGCGGGTCTCGCGGCCTACCCGAACTGCGCCTTCGACGGTGAGGCCTCCATCGCCCTCAAGGGCTCGCAGGGCAACACGCTCACGTCGCTTGCCGGCCTGACGCTCGCCTACTCGACCCTCGACAACATCGGTCTGCCCCGCAACGGCCTCTATGCCGAGCTGAAGCCCGACATCGCTGGTCTCGGCGGCGACTCGAAGTTCTTCCGCGTGACCGGAGACGCCCGGTACTACAAGGAACTCTACGAGGACGTGGTCGGCTTCGTCCGGCTCCAGGGCGGTCACATCTCGGCGCTCAACGACGAGCCCCTGCGCATCACCGACCAGTTCTTCCTCGGCCCGTCGCTGGTCCGTGGTTTCGCTCCGAACGGCATCGGTCCGCGCGACGTCGGCATCGCCGATAGCCGTTCCAACGCCATCGGCGGCAGCACCTATGTCGGCGGCACGGTCGAGGTCCAGTTCCCGATCTGGGGTATCCCGCGGGATCTCGGCCTGAAGGGCGCGGTGTTCGCCGATGCCGGTACGCTGTTCGGCTACAACGGCCGCACGCAGTTCAACGTCAATGGCGACGCCTTCATCAACGGCATCGCCCCCGGCGGCGTCTGCAACTTCAACTCGGCCACCATCGGCGTCGAACCCGAGTGCGTGAACGTCCACGACAAGGCGGTCATCCGGTCGTCCATCGGTGCCTCCATTCTGTGGAACTCGCCCCTCGGTCCGATCCGCTTCGACTACGCCTACGCCCTCACCAAGGACGAAGGCGTGAAGGTGCCGGGCACCAACTTCCGGATCGGCAAGGATCAGCTCCAGGCCTTCCGGTTCTCCGGCGGCTCGCGCTTCTGATCTGAGAAAGGCGCCGCCCTTTTCGAGGGGCGGCGCGTTGCCGGTCATGGATCCGATTTTCTTCTCTGCCAACACCACCCTCAGCCTCGGCGACATCGCCGAGGCTGCCGGCGTTTCACTGCCGTCCGGCATCGACTCGACGACGATACTCACCGGGGCGGCCTCTCTCGAGACCGCCGCCGCTAGCGACGTCGCCTACATGGACAACGCCCGTTACGGCGATGCCCTGGCCCGGACACGGGCCGGCGCTTGCCTCGTCGCGCCGCGCTTCGCCGCCCGCGTGCCGGCCGGCACCGTGGCTTTGGTCCTCCGCGACCCCTATCGCGTTTACGCCGGCCTCCTCGCCCGCTTGCATCCGGATGCCATGCGGCCGGGCTCGCTCTTTGCCTCCACGGGCATCGCGCCCGGCTCCCACGTCCATCCCGAAGCCCGCCTCGAGTCCGGTGTCCGCATCGATCCCGGTGCGGTGATCGGCCCCGGTGCCGAAATCGGCTCCGGCACCGTGATCGGTCCCGGCGCCGTCCTCGGCCCGAATGTCCGGGTCGGTCGCGACTGCTCCATCGGCGCCGGTGCCACCTTGACCCATGCGCTGCTCGGCAACCGCGTCATCGTCCATCCCGGTGCGCGCCTCGGCCAGGACGGTTTCGGCTTCGCCATGGGGCCCGGCGGGCACCTGAAGGTGCCGCAGATCGGCCGGGTCATCGTGCAGGACGATGTCGAGATCGGCGCCAACACCACCATCGATCGCGGGGCCAGCCGGGACACGGTGATCGGGGAGGGGACGAAGATCGACAACCTCGTTCAGATCGCCCACAACGTCGTCATCGGACGTCATTGCGTCATCGTCTCGGGCGTCGGCATATCCGGCTCGACCACCCTGGAGGATTACGTTGTCCTCGGTGGGCAGGTCGGCGTCGTCGGGCACCTGCGCATCGGCATGGGGGCGCAGATCGCGGGCTCGTCCAACGTCAACCGTGACGTGCCGCCCGGCTCCCGCTGGGGCGGTACGCCGGCCAAGCCCGTCCGCGCCTGGTTCCGAGAATTGACGACCCTGGCCCGCCTTGCCGAACGCACGGCCCGCGATGGTGACGAACCGAAGGCCTGACACCGCCTGTTGTGCATTGGCGGAATGCCCGTCTCAGGCAACCCGCGCCGCACTTGAGCAAAATCGAGATCCGTCCGGACCTGTCGAGCGCGCGATCAGCCGGTTTTGCGCAAGCGCAGATAGTCAGGCTGGAAATCCGCCATGGCCTGGAACGCGGGCCGATTCAGGATCGTCAACGATCGACCCGACAGGGTGATCAGCCCCTGACGACGAAGCTCCTGCAGGGTTCGGTTGACGTGCACGCTCGACAATCCGACGGTGTCGGCGAGATCGTATTGCGTGATCGGCATGTCGAACCGGTCAGCGTCCGCCAGGCCGACGGCGCGCAGGCGCAGTTCGAGTTCACAGAACAGGTGCGCGATCCGCTCCAGGGCCGGACGCCCGCCGATGTTGACGAGCCATTCGCGCACGGTGGCCTCGTCCACCTGGGCCGCCACGCGCAGTCCCTCGGCAATGGCCGGATAATCTCGGGTCACGGATGCGACCGAGGCTCGTGCCAGGCGCGCGACGCATACGGGCGTCAGCGCCATCATCTCGTGGCCCAGCCGAGTGTGCTGGGGCGCATCGAGATCGTAGCTGTCGCCAGGCACGAGATAGGCGATGATCTGCCGGCGACCGCCCGTCAGAGTGCGGTAATGGCAGGCGAAGCCTTCCATCAGGATGAGCCGACCACCCTGTGTGTCGTGCCGCGGAATTAGATCCGCCCGAGTGGGATGATTGTCGTGCCGTACGGTGACCCGCTCGAGCTGATCTCCCGCCGAGGCCGAGAGCGAAACGAGGCTTTCGAGTTTGCGCCGAAATCGGTTCGGCGCCCGGATCGTCACGGCCCGTGCCGGAGCACCGCCATCGGCGAGCCCAGATTCTATCGGATCGATGGGCTGTTCTGCCGGGCCGACCTTGTCTCCGGCGATTCGTGAGCCCCTGCCATCCGCAGGCATCGGGCCGAGATGCCGACGGGATCGCACTTGGGAAACTCCGTACCGGGGAATCAAGGCGACGGTGGCCGAACGGGGAACCGAGATCCCGGTCGCAACCGATCAAGAGGTACCGCCCAACGACCGACTGTACGATTGCGCACCGAAGTCGGGCTCGGTCAACTCGGCCAACCCACGGCCTGGCTCAAATTCTCGCTACCGGCTCCCGATCCAACGCGCATGACTTTCGGCGGCTGGGCTTGCATCCGGCGGTGTTTCTGCGGAAAGACTTCGTTTCCACCAGGATGGCGGCCAAGAGAACGAGCGGGGCGGAGCACCGAGTGCGCCGCCGCGCGCCAGGGAGATGATCCGATCGATGAACGAGATGCCGCGTGAGCTCGGCTCGGCCGATATCCAGAAGGTCCTGGAACTCCTGCCGCACCGCTATCCCTTCCTGATGATCGACCGGATCGTCGATATCGACGGTGACCGGTCCTGCGTCGGCATCAAGAACGTCACGATCAACGAGCCGCAATTCACCGGGCACTTCCCCGGTCTGCCGGTGTTCCCCGGCGTGCTCCTCATCGAAGGCATGGCCCAGACCGCTGGCGCCATCTGCTGCCAGCACATCATGACCGAGAACCTGCGCGCCAAGCAGGTGTTCTTCATGACCATCGACAAGTGCAAGTTCCGCAAGCCCGTCGTGCCCGGCGACACCGTGCGCTACCACATGACCAAGATGAACCAGCGCCGCACCATGTGGTGGTTCCAGGGCCAGGCTCGGGTCGGCGACACCCTCGTGGCGGAAGCCGAGATCGGCGCCATGCTGGTGACGGAATGACCGGGGCGGCAGGCATCCATCCGAGCGCGGTTGTCGAGGACGGCGCGACCCTCGGCGCCGACGTGCGGATCGGCCCGTTCTGCCATGTCGGCCCGGACGTCACCCTCGGCGACGGCTGTGAGCTCGTGAGCCATGTGGTCGTGGCCGGGCATACCACCATCGGCCCCCGTACGCGCCTCTATCCCTTCGCCTCCATCGGTCACCCGCCGCAGGATCTGAAATTCCGCGGCGAGACGTCGACGCTCACCATTGGGGCCGATTGCCTCATCCGCGAGGGCGTCACCATGAATCCCGGCACCGCCGGCGGCGGTCTCGAGACCACGGTCGGCGACACCTGCACCTTCCTCGCCAATTCCCATGTTGGGCACGATTGCCGGGTGGGGAACGGCGTCGTGTTCTCCAACAACGTGATGCTCGCCGGCCACTGCAATGTCGGTGACTTCGCCATCCTCGGCGGCGGTGCCGCGGTGATCCAGTTTGCCCGTGTCGGGGCGCACGCCTTCGTCGGCGGCATGTCGGCCCTGGAGAACGACTGCATTCCCTTCGGCATGGCGCTGGGCAACCGGGCTTACCTGTCGGGTCTCAACATCATCGGCCTGCAGCGCCGGGGTTTCGCCCGCGAGGACATCCATGCCCTGCGCCGGGCGTACCGCCTGCTGTTCGCTCCCGAGGGCACCCTGATGGAACGGGTCGAGGACGTGGCGGCGGAGTTCGACGCCCATCGCGGCGTCGCCGAGATCGTCGCGTTCATCCGGGCCGGCGGCAAGCGCTCGATCTGCACCCCGCGCGAGACTCCGGGTACGCCTTGAGAGCGCAGCCGGCGCCCCTCGTCCTCGTCGCCGGGGCGGGACGTCTGCCCGAACTGGTGGCCGAGTCCCTCGATCGGGCCGGACGCCCGTTCCGCATCCTCGCTATCAGGGGCTTCGCCGAGCGGACCATGCGGGCTCGGGCCGAGGCGTGCGTGGACCTCCTCGACATCGCCGGCGTGCTCGCCATCCTCAAGGCGTGGGGACCCGTCAGCGTGGTGCCGGCCGGCGGTGTCGCGCGACCGAACCCCGCCGCCATCCTCAACGCCGCCGCTGCCTTGCGCAACCGCGATGCGCTCAAGGCCATCGCCGGGGGCGGTGACGACCGCCTGCTGCGCGGGGCCCTGGCCCTTCTGGAGGAGAACGGCCACGCCGTCGTCGGCGTCCACGAGGTTGCGCCCGATCTGCTCAGCCCCGAAGGTGTGATGGGTCGTCATGCACCGGATGCCGCCGCCCTGTCCTCCATCGCCACGGGCCGCGCGCTTCTTGGCGCCCTGGCGCCCTACGATGTCGGGCAGGCGGCCGTGGTGGCGGCTCAGCGGGCCCTGACCGTCGAGGGCCCCGAGGGGACGGATCGGATGCTCGCCCGGGCGCGGGCCCTGGGGCGCAAGCCCTTCGGTTTCGGGGCGAGCCAGCCCGGCACCGTCCTCGTCAAGGTCGCCAAGACGGGGCAGGATCTGCGCGTCGATCTGCCGGCCGTCGGTCCGCGCACGGTCGCGGCCGCTGCAGCCGCCGGCTGCGCTGGCCTTGCCATCCAGGCCGGGTTCACCCTGATCATCGACCGGCCGGCTACGGTCGCCGCGGCCGACAGGGCCGGTCTCTTCCTGATCGGATTGAGGATCGACGCATGAGCGGCGGATCTGTCCCGAAGACGATTTGGTTGGTGGCGGGCGAGGATTCCGGCGATCAGCTCGGGGCCAAGCTCATGCCCGCCCTCGTCGCCCTGTCCGAGCGGCCGATCCGGTTCGGTGGTGTCGGCGGCGAGGCGATGATTGCCCAAGGCTTCCAATCACTGTTTCCCATCGACGATGTCGCCGTCATGGGTTACCTGCCCGTGGCCGCCCGCCTGCGTACCCTGCTGCGCCGAATCCGTCAGACCGTGCGCGACGTGGTCGAGGCCCGGCCCGACGTTCTCGTCATCATCGACAGCCCTGGCTTCACCCATGCGGTAGCCTCGCGCGTGCGCAAGCGGATGCCGGATCTGCCCATCGTCGATTACGTGTCGCCGAGCGTCTGGGCCTGGCGCCCCTGGCGCGCGGCGAAGATGCGGCCGTTCATCGACCACGTCCTCGCCCTGCTGCCGTTCGAGCCGGAGGCGCATCGTCGCCTCGGCGGGCCGGCCTGCACCTATGTCGGTCATCCGCTCATCGAGCGCCTGTCGGATCTGCGCCCCGATGCCCGGGAGGCGCAGGCGCGCGCGGGGTCGCCGCCGACCCTGGTGATCCTGCCGGGCTCGCGCCGCTCGGAGATCGAGCGACTCATGCCGGTCTTCGGCGCCACCCTGGCACGACTGAGCGCGCGGCTCGGGCCGATCGAGGCGGTGCTGCCCGCCGTGACCCGCCACCGCGCCCTCATCGAGCGCCTCGCGCTGGCCTGGGACGTCCCGGTGCGCCTCGTCCACGGCGAGGCGGCAAAGCATGCAGCCTTCCGGCGCGCCCGCGCGGCGCTCGCCGCCTCCGGCACCGTCACCCTGGAACTGGCGCTGGCCGGTGTGCCCATGGTGGTCGCCTACAAAGTCTCGCGGATCGAGGAAGCCGTGGCCCGACGCCTGATCCAGGTGCCCACCATCGTGCTGCCGAACCTGATCCTCGACCGCAACGCCATGCCGGAATTCATCCAGGCGGAGTGCACCGCCGCGCGCCTCACCGACGCCCTGGCGCCCCTGCTGACGGGCGGACCGGTACGCGACGCTCAGGTGGATGCCCTGTCACGGATCGATGGGTTGATGCGACTTCCCGGCGACGACGAGCCGAGCCGGAGCGCCGCGCGGATCGTACTCGCGGCCCAGCGGGCGGCCTGATCGACGGAACGCAAGGCGTGCGTTAGCTTTCCGGCAGGCCAACCCGGATGCGGTCCAGACACCGTGAGACGCACCCTCAAATTCCTCCACACGATGGGAGCCATTGGGCTCATGGGGGCGATGGCGTGCCTTGTCGTCATGCTGAGCTTCACGCCTCCGCCGGCCGTCCTGGCGGGATATGCCTTGATGCGCGGTGCCATGGGGGCCGTGGCGTCGTGGATCTTTCTGCCCTCCCTCGCCCTGACGCTGCTGGCGGGCCTCCTGGCCCTCGCCCAGCGCGCGTTTCATAACGCGGGTTGGGCCTGGGTGAAGCTTGCCACCGGCATTCTGATGTTCGAGGGCGGATTGGTCTACGTCCAGGGGCCGATGCGGCAGGAGGCCGACCTCAGTGCCGCCGCGCTGGCCGGGCACGGCGATCCGGCGTTGCTCGGCCAGGCCCTTGAGGGCGAGGGCGGGACCCTCTGGCTGCTTCTCGCGGTCGCGACAGTCAACGTCGTCCTTGGCATCTGGCGCCCGCGCCTCATCCGGCCGCCGGCACGTGCGGCGGGGCCCTAGGCGTCAGCGGAGATCCAGATCTCGAAGCGTCCGAACGACCGTATCCCGTGCGGGTCCTGTCAGGGGTAGGACCGGACGCGGCGGCTGGGTGCTGCAAAGGCCGAGTTCATGAGCGCAGGCATACACCACGCGCAGACTGGAGAATTCCTTGAACAGGCCCCAGAGCGGCTGCAGCCGGGCGTCCAACGCCCGCGCCGCATCGGTATCTCCGTCGCGAACGGCCCGGACGATGGCCATGGCGGTCCGGGGAAACAATCCGCCCATGACGCTGTACCAAACGTCACCGCCGGCGAGCAGCGCCTCGACGGCATTCCAGTCTCCGCTGGATCCGATCGAAAAGCCGTCGGGCCCCGCCTCGCGCAGTCCGGTCAGTTGAGCGATGACCTCCCGGCGCCCGGGGGCTGGGCATTTGACCGCAACGATTCCGGGTTCACGGCTGAGGCGACCGACGAGCGCGGGCGTGAAGGTGAAATGGGTGGTGCCCGGATTGTTGTAGATGCAGAGCGGCAGTCCGCTTTCCCGCGCGACGGTCACGAAGTGCTCGAACACCTCGTCCTCCGTCAGCGGCGTATAGGAGACCGGGGCCAGCAAGCCCGCCGCCGCGCCCAGGGCCCGGGCGTCCCGCGCCAGCGCCACGGCCTCGTCGGTGCGCAGGGCTCCGACGCCAACGAGGATCGGCATCCGTCCGGCCACCGCGTCGACGGCCGTTTCCAGGGCGCGCCGCCGCTCGGAACGGGACAGGTACGGATAGGAACCGGTGCTGCCGAGAAGACCGATCGAATCGACCCCCGCCTCACACAGGGGGGCGAGGAGTCGGCGCAGGCCGCCGACATCGACGCGCCCATCGGTATCGGACGGTGTGATCGGAAAGGCCGCGAGCCCGTTAGGAAGGATCATTGGGCACTCCATGTGGGGTGGTAGAAGCGCCGACGATCGTGGCGGGACGTCGTGTCGTCCCGCTCCTGTCTCAAAAACCCCGCCCGATTATTCGGACGGGGTTTCCCATCGTCAGCCGCGCTGGTCGATGGGGACGTATTCGCGCTTCTCCGGGCCGATATAGAGCTGGCGCGGCCGGCCGATCTTCTGCGACGGGTCCTCGATCATCTCGGCCCACTGGGCGATCCAGCCCGTGGTGCGGGCGAGCGCGAACAACACCGTGAACATCGAGGTCGGGAAGCCCATGGCCTTGAGGGTGATTCCTGAGTAGAAATCGATGTTCGGATAGAGCTTCTTCTCGATGAAGTACTCGTCCTCCAGGGCGATCTTCTCGAGCTGAACCGCGACTTCCAGCAGCGGATCATCCTTGATCCCGAGTTGGCCGAGTACCTCGTGGGTGGTCTTCTGCATGATGCGCGCGCGCGGATCGTAGTTCTTGTACACGCGGTGACCGAAACCCATGAGGCGGAACGGGTCGTTCTTGTCCTTGGCCTTGGCGACGTACTTGGCGACGTTCTCCGGGTGGCCGATCTCTTCGAGCATCTTCAGGGCCGCCTCGTTGGCGCCGCCATGGGCCGGTCCCCACAGGCAGGCGATGCCGGCGGCGACGCAGGCGAACGGATTGGCACCCGACGAGCCGGCGAGACGCACGGTGGAGGTCGAGGCGTTCTGCTCGTGATCGGCGTGAAGGATGAAGATCCGGTCCAGTGCCCGGGCAAAGATTGGATTGACCTTAAAGTCTTCGCACGGAACCGCGAAACACATCCGTAGGAAATTTGACGTATAGTCGAGATCATTCTTCGGGTACACGAATGGTTGGCCGATAGAATACTTATAGGCCATCGCTGCCAGCGTCGGCATTTTGGCGATCATCCGCAAGCTTGCGATCATCCGCTGCTTGTCGTCCGAGATGTCCGTCGAGTCGTGATAGAATGCCGACAGGGCGCCGACGCAGGCGACCATGATCGCCATGGGATGGGCATCGCGGCGGAACCCCTGGAAGAAGCGGTTCATCTGGTCGTGCACCATGGTGTGGCGCGTGACCCGATAATCGAAATCGGCCTTCTGAGCCGGCGTCGGCAACTCGCCGAACAGCATGAGGTAGCAGGTCTCGAGGAAGTCGCCGCTCTCGGCGATCTGCTCGATGGGGTAGCCGCGATAAAGCAGCACGCCGGCATCGCCGTCGATATAGGTGATCTTCGATTCGCACGAGGCCGTGGAGGTGAAGCCCGGGTCGAAGGTGAACTTGCCGGTCTTGGCGTAGAGCTTGCCGATATCGATGACGTCGGGGCCGATGGTGCCGGTCTTGATCGGCAGTTCGACCTGCGCGTCGCCCACGGTGATGGTGCTGGTGGCGCTCATGGAGACGTGGACCCTTTCGTGGCAGCGGGGCGGCGCCGGCCCGCGTGGCGATGGTTCGCCCACCCGGCTCCGGGGCGCAAGGGCAACGCATGTTGCACTTGCTCACACGAGCATCGGGTTAGCGGATCAGTCGACCGCCTTCAACTGAGCGCCCGCCTCACGAACGCCGGGATGCGAGAACCGGGCCGGATTGTCATTCGGCCCGTCGGTTCCTCGTCGGCGAAAGCGGCCCCGTTCGCGTCAGGCGGCGGATGCCTGATCGCGCAGGCGGCCGAGGCATTCCGCTCGGCCGAGCACGGCCATTACATCGAAGACCGGCGGGGAGGTCGCCCGCCCCGTGAGCGCCGCCCGAAGGGGCTGGGCGATCTGGCCGAGCTTGATCGCTGCCGATTCGGCGAAAGCGCGTACCGCCCCTTCCGTCGCCGCCACAGTCCACTCGGGAAGTGCCTCGAGGGCTGGCAGGATCGCGGCGAGGCGTTCCCGCGCTTCGGAGCCGAGCAGCCCCGTGGCCTTCTCGTCGAGGGTCAGCGGCCGGGCGGCCGTGAGATAGTAGGCACTGTCTAGGAGATCGACGAGGGTCTTGGCGCGCTCCTTCAGGCCCGGCATCGCCGTCGTCAGTTTTTCGCGCAGCTCCGGCGCCATGGGTGTCGCGATGCCGCGTGACGGCCCGAGGGCCGGTAGAACGCCATCGATGGCGGTGACGAGATCGGCATCGTCCGCCCCCCGGATATAGAGGCCGTTGAGGTTCTCGAGCTTGGCGAAGTCGAAACGAGCCGGCGAACGCCCGATGGACGCGAGGTCGAAGGCCGCCACCATCTCGTCGGTGGAGAACACCTCCTGGTCACCGTGACTCCAGCCGAGGCGCACGAGGTAGTTGCGGAGCGCCGCCGGCAGGTAGCCGAGGTCGCGATAGGCATCGACGCCGAGCGCCCCGTGGCGCTTCGATAGCTTGGCCCCGTCCGCTCCATGGATGAGCGGGATGTGTGCCATGGCCGGCGCTTCCCATCCGAGGGCATCGGAGATCTGGCGCTGGCGCGCCGCGTTGGTGAGATGGTCGTCGCCCCGAATCACCTGGGTCACGCCCATGTCGTGGTCGTCCACCACCACGGCGAGCATGTAGGTCGGATTGCCGTCCGAGCGCAGGAGTACGAGGTCGTCGAGATCCTTGTTCTGCCAGACGACCCGGCCCTGAACACCGTCCTCCACCACGGTCTCGCCCTCGACGGGCGCGCGCAAGCGGATCACCGGCTTCACCCCAGCGGGTGCCTCGGAGGGATCACGGTCGCGCCAGCGGCCATCGTAGCGCAGCGGCCGGCCTTCAGCGCGGGCCGCCTCGCGCATGGCGGTGAGTTCCTCCGGCGTCGCGTAGCAGCGATAGGCATGGCCGGAGGCGAGCAAGCTTTCGGCCGCCTCCCGATGCCGGTCGGCCCGGGCATACTGATAGATGACGTCGCCGTCCCAATCGAGGCCGAGCCAGCGCATCCCGTCCAGGATCGCGTCGATGGCCCCCTGCGTCGAACGTTCGCGATCCGTGTCCTCTATGCGCAGGAGCATCCGGCCGCCGAAGCGGCGGGCATAGAGCCAGTTGAACAGGGCGGTGCGAGCGCCGCCGATGTGGAGATAGCCCGTGGGGGAGGGCGCGAAGCGCGTGACGACGGCTGACGACATCAATCTTGGCTTGAAGTTCCGAAGTGGAGCGGGCTGGTGGCGGATCGACCGGCCCAGGGATGCGCGTGTAGCATGCACGAAGGCAGGCGTTAAGAAATCGTCATCCCGACCGCCGAGGGTGGTGAAGGGTCGCACGAGGGCCACGCCCGGAGATGTCGCGCGATGGTGCGGGGGGGCGCAGGGGCCGCTGGGAGGGTGTGGGCGCGCGCCGTCGGCCGCTTTCCCGCACCGTCCCTGTGGCTCGGCACGCTCCGCGAGGGTCTGGCATCCGAATTCGAACGCGAGGTCGAGCAGCGCCGATTGTTTCCGTGGCTCGCCGTGGCGTTCGGACTCGGCATCCTCCTGTGCCTGACGATCACATCCGGCCCACCGATCCTGGCCGCCCCCCTTGTGGTCGCGGTGCTCCTCACGGCGGTGATGCCCTTCCTGGCCGCCCGCCCCGTGGCTTTGGCCCTCGTTCTCGGTCTCGCCGCCGCTTTTCTGGGCTTTGCCGCCGCCGCGTTCCGGGTGGCGCAGGTGGCGGGTCCGGTTCTGGCGCAGACCACCATCGCGCCCCTCGTCGGCCTGATCGAGGCCCTCGACGAGCGCGAGGAGGGGGCCCGCCTCATCGTCCGGGTTGAGAGCTTCGGCACCCTGGCGACGGAGCAGCGTCCGCGCCGGGTGCGGGTCTCGTTCAAGAAAGCACCGCCGCTGAAGCCCGGCGACCGCATCGCCGCGACGGCCCGCCTGCTTCCGCCACCGGAGGCGGCGAGGCCGGGCGGCTACGATTTCGCCCGCGATGCCTACTTTCGCGGGATCGGAGCGGTGGGCTCCCTCATCGGCACGATCCAGGTCCGGCCCCCGCCCGAGAATATGCCCCAGTCCCTTCGCATCGCCGCAGCCGTTGACGACGCCCGCAACGCCCTCACGCGCCGCATCACCGACGCCAATGGCGGGCAGGCCGGGGCGGTGGCCGCCGCCCTGGTGACGGGCAAGCGCGGCCTCATCAACGGCGAGACCAACGACGTCCTGCGGGCGGCCGGGATCTATCACGTCGTCTCGATCGACAGGGTTGGCCGGCATTCCCCGGACGCATCGCTTCTCGTGTCGCCACGCCGTCGTTCGACGCCTGAGTGCCGCCCGGTGGCCTTCCCCGCGATCGTCCATGGATGGGTCGGACTTCAGGCAAGCCCAGGCTTGGGGATTTCGACAAAACCAATCTTGTCGTAAAACTCGAACAGGTCGACGCCGTCGCCGAACCTGCCACCGTCGGTCGGTGGTTCAGCGCCTGACGAAGCCGATGTCTACGGCGACGGCCTTGAGCCGCTCCGGCTCGCGCTCCTTCCGCTCCGAGTAGCGGTCGACGAGGTCGTCGGACCGCTCGCGGGTAAGGAGCGTGAACTTCATCAGTTCCTCGCAGACGTCGACCACCCGGTCGTAGAGCGGTCCCGGCTTCATCCGGCCGGCGTCGTCGAACTCCTTGTAGGCCATCGGCACGGATGACTGGTTCGGGATGGTGATCATCCGCATCCAGCGCCCGAGGATGCGCAGGCCGTTGACCGCGTTGAACGACTGCGACCCACCCGAGACCTGCATCACGGCCAGGGTCCGCCCTTGCGTCGGACGCACTGACCCTTCCGAAAGGGGGAGCCAGTCGATCTGGCTCTTGATGACACCGGTCATGGCGCCGTGCCGCTCGGGGCTGACCCAGACATGCCCCTCGGACCAGATCGAGAGGTTCCGGAGCTCCTGGACCTTGGGGTGGTCGGCGGTGCTGTCGTCGGGCAGGGGCAGCCCGTGCGCGTCGTAGATCCGCACGTCGCCGCCCATCGCCTCCAGAAGGCGCGCGGCCTCGTAGGCGAGGAAGCGGCTGAACGAGCGCTCCCGGAGCGACCCGTAGATGATCAGGAAGCGCGGGGCGTGGGCGAACGGCGTCGCCACCTCCAGGTCGGCGCTCGTCGGGACGACGAAGTGTCCCTCGCTCAGGTTCGGCAGGCCGTCGGCGAAGGGCTGTCGGGGCTTGTCCAAGGAACGTCTATCCTCTACGTTTCAATGATGGTTGAGATATTGACATGATGATGGACGAACGGCAAGCCGTCGCCGCCTTCGCGGCCCTGGGGCAGGAGCATCGCCTGCGCATCGTGCGCCAACTCGTCACCGCCGGGCCGGACGGCATGGCGGCCGGTATCCTGGCCGAGGCGGTCGGCATCTCGGGCACCAACCTGTCGTTCCACCTCAAGGAGCTCAGCCATGCCGGCCTCGTCACCTCGCGCCGGGAAGGCCGGTCGATCATCTACGGCGCCGCCTACCCGGACCTGTCCGAGCTCATCCAGTTCCTGATGCGCGATTGCTGCCAGGGCCGCCCCGAGGTCTGCGCCCCGGCCGTCGCCGCCCTATCCGCCTGCTGCACGGAGACCGCCTGATGGACGTCGTCATCTACCACAACCCGGATTGCGGCACGTCCCGCAACACCCTGGCACTGATCCGCAACGCCGGCATCGAGCCGCACGTCGTCGAGTACCTGAAGACCCCGCCGAACCGGTTCCTGGTCCGGCAACTCGCCGAGCGCGCCGGCATCACCGTGCGCGACCTGCTTCGGGAGAAGGGGACGCCCTACGCCGAGCTCGGCCTCGCGGACCCGAACCTCACGGATGACCAGCTTCTCGATGCCATCGCCGAGCACCCGATCCTGCTGAACCGGCCGCTGGTGGTGAGCCCGAAAGGCGTCTCGCTATGCCGCCCGTCAGAGGCGGTCCTCGACCTCCTGCCGGCCCAGCAGGGCGAGTTCGTCAAGGAGGGCGGCGAACGCGTCGTCGACGAGCACGGGCGCCGCGTCGCCACCGCCTGATCCATCCCCAGCCACCAAGAATAAGAAACGGTCCGGATGCTCGCGCTCGCCATCTTCGTCGTCACCCTCGTCTTCGTCATCTGGCAGCCCAAGGGGTTCGGGATCGGGTGGAGCGCCCTCATCGGGGCCGCGGTGGCCCTGGCCACCGGCGTCATCCACCCGGGTGACATCCCGGTGGTCTGGCACATCGTCTGGGACGCCACCTTCACCTTCGTGGCGCTGATCATCATCTCGCTGCTGCTCGACGAAGCCGGCTTCTTCCACTGGGCGGCGCTCCACATCGCCCGCTGGGGCGGAGGCAGGGGGCGCCTGCTGTTCCCGCTGGTGATCCTACTCGGCGCCGCCATCGCGGCAGTGTTCGCCAACGACGGCGCCGCCCTACTGCTCACACCCATCGTGCTGGCCATCCTGCTGCGGCTGGACTTCAAGCCGGCGGCCGCCCTGGCCTTCATCGTGGCCTGCGGGTTCGTCGCGGACTCGACCAGCCTGCCCCTGGTGATCTCGAACCTGGTCAACATCGTCTCGGCGAACTTCTTCGACATCACCTTCAGCCGCTACGCCGCCGTGATGGTCCCGGTGAACCTCGTCTCGCTCGCCACGACCCTGGTGGTCCTGTGGCTGTTCTTCCGGCGCGACCTACCGGCGACGTACCCGGTGACCGAGCTCGAACCGCCGCGCCACGCGATCAAGGATCCGCTGGTGTTCAAGGCAGCCTTCCCGCTCCTCGGCCTGCTGCTGGTCGCCTACTTCGTGACAGCCCCGTTCGGCGTGCCGGTCTCGGTGGTGACCTGCGCCGGCGCCGTGGTGCTGCTGGCGCTGGCCAGCCGGAGCCGCGTCATCCCGATCCGCAAGGTGCTGGCGGGCGCCCCCTGGCAGATCGTCCTGTTCAGCCTCGGAATGTACCTCGTCGTCTACGGCCTGAAGAACGCCGGCCTGACCGATTACCTGGCCCAAGGCCTCGCCTGGCTTTCGGGCCACGGACCGTTCGTCGCCACCATCGGCACGGGGGTCGCCGCAGCCATCCTGTCCTCGGTCATGAACAACATGCCGAGCGTGCTGGTGGGCGCGCTGTCGATCCAGCAGGCCCCGGACCTGTCGCCCCTGATGCGCGAGCTGATGGTCTACGCCAACGTCATCGGCTGCGACCTCGGCCCGAAGTTCACGCCCATCGGCAGCCTCGCCACCCTGCTCTGGCTCCACGTCCTCGACACCAAGGGCCAGCACATCACCTGGGGCCAGTACATGCGGGTCGGCCTGGTCATCACCCCGCCGGTGCTGCTCGCCACCCTGGCGGCGCTGGCCCTCTGGCTACCCGTGCTCGGCGCCCGGTAGCGATCCGATGGCCCCGGCGCGCCGATGGCCCGTGATCTCGGCCCTGGGCGTGGTTCAGATCCTGACCTGGGGCTCGTCGTTCTACCTGCTGTCGGTGTTGGCCGCCCCGATGTCGGCGGACACGGGGTGGCCCTTGGGATGGGTCATCGGCGGCCTGTCCCTCGGTCTCCTCGTTGCGGGCTTGGCCTCGCCGCGGGTCGGCACCTACATCGGCGAGCATGGCGGGCGCCCCGTCCTGGCCTTCGCGTCCGTCGCCCTCGCCGTCGGCCTTGCCATCCTCGGTCTGGCGCCGAACCTACCGACATATCTCGGAGGCTGGCTCCTGATCGGCCTCGGCATGGGCACCGGACTGTACGACCCCGCCTTCGCCACCCTCGGTCGGCTCTACGGGGCCGAAGCAAGGCCCGCCATCACCACGCTGACCCTGTGGGGCGGCTTCGCGAGCACGGTCTGCTGGCCCCTCTCGGCCTTCCTGATCGAACAGGTGGGCTGGCGCGGGACCTGTCTCGCCTATGCCGGACTGCACCTCTCGGTCACGCTGCCGCTCGTCCTGATCGCGATCCCCCGGCCCCCCGCACATCCGATCACGCGACCCGTAGGCCCAAGCCCCGTCATTCGGCTCGATGGTCGGGAGCGGCGCGCCTTCCTCTTCATGGCGGGGGTCCTCACGCTGGGCGGCACGGTGATGGCCATGGTCTCGGTGCACCTCATCACCCTGCTTCAGGCCCGTGGGGTGGCTCTTACCTCGGCCGTGGCCTACGGCGCCCTGATCGGACCGGCCCAGGTTGGGGCACGCATCGTCGAGATGGCCGGAAAGGGCCGGCACCATCCGCTCTGGACCCTGACGGCGGCGATGGTGCTGGTCGCCATCGGGGTTGCGATGCTTGCCGCAGGACTGCCCGTGGTCGGGCTGGCGTTAGTCCTGTACGGGGCGGGCAACGGGATCTACTCGATTGCCCGGGGAACGGTGCCCCTGGCACTGTTCGGACCCGAGCGTTACGCCCCGCTCGTAGGCCGGCTCGCCCGTCCGGGACTGGTGGCTCAGGCGCTCGCCCCCTCCATCGGAGCCGTGGTCCTAACCCACGCAGGCGCGGATACGACCTACGTCCTCCTGTGCGTCCTCGCTGTGGCGAATGTCGCGCTTGCCCTGGCCCTGTGGCGCGTCCGGTCCGAGGCCTAACAGGTCGACGTCCGCCTCCGACGTTCGCGGCATCCGATCCCGATCAGACCGATCGCCTTCCGTCCGGGGACGAAGCGGTCTCGTCGGCGAGCGTGGACTGGCTAGGCGGCTCTTGCCCTCGACCCATTCCGAGCCTAATGACGCTTAAACGTTTCCATAACGGTTTAAGTGACGTGGACGAGAAGCAAGCCCTCGACGGTTTCGGAGCCATCGCCCAGGAAACCCGTCTTCGCATCGTCCGCCTGCTGGTCACTGCCGGCGCGGACGGGATGGCGGCCGGGGCCATCACCGAGGCCATCGCGGGCGCCTCGGCGCCACGCATCTCGTTCCACCTCAGCCACCTTGAGAACGCCGGGCTCGTGGTCAGCCGCCGGGAGGGGCGGTCGATCATCTACAGCGCGGTGTTCACCGCCCTGTCCGACCTGGTGGCCTTCCTGATGCGCGATTGCTGCGAGGGACACTGCGAGGTCTGCGACCGAGCCATCGCCCTGTTCGCCCGGTGCACCGGTCGGCCCCAGCAGGTCGCTCAGCCATCCAAGATCGCCTGTGAGGAAGCATGACGGGCCTGCGCGACACCCTCGAAGGCAACCAGATCGCGATCTACTTCGCGGCCATCGGCGCGGCGGCGCTGATCGCCCTGACGCTGCCCGGCACCACGGCCCTGGAGGTCGGGATCAATCCGGCCCTGGCGCTGATGCTGTTCGTCACCTTCCTGCAGGTGCCGTTGCCGGAACTCGGCCGGGCCTTCACGCGGGTCCGCTTCCTGGCGGCGCTCCTCGTCACGAACTTCGTGGTGCTGCCGATCCTGGTGGCTGGCCTGATCCAGTTCCTGCCCGCCAATCCGATGCTGCGGCTGGGCGTGCTCATGGTCCTTCTCACGCCGTGCATCGACTACGTCGTGACCTTCGCCCATCTCGGACGGGCCGACGCCAAGGTGCTGCTGGCTTCCACCCCGGCGCTGCTGATCGCGCAGATGCTGCTGCTGCCGATCTATCTGAACGTCTTCCTCGGCGAGGATGCCGCCAGGTTCGTCCAGGTCGGTCCCTTCGTGCACGCGTTCGTCTGGCTCATCGCGGTTCCCCTCGGACTTGCTGCGGCCGTGCAGATCTGGGCCGGACGCCGCCCGGCCGGGCAACGGGTGATTACGGGCCTCGGGCTCCTGCCGGTGCCGGCGACGGCGCTGGTCCTGTTCGTGGTGATCGCGTCCGTCCTGCCCCAACTCGGACCCGCCCTCGACGATGCCCTGCGGGTGGTTCCTGTCTACGTCGCCTTCGCGGTGGCGGCTCCCTTGATGGGCTGGGCGGTCGGGCGCGCGTTCCGCCTCGACGCCCCCACGGTGCGGACGTTGGCCTTCAGCGCCGCCACCCGCAACTCCCTGGTGGTCCTGCCGCTGGCCTTCGCCGTCCCCGGCGCCGTCCCGCTGCTGCCGGCCGTCATCGTCACCCAGACGCTGGTCGAGCTCGTGAGCGAGCTCGTCTACGTCCGTGTCATGCCCAGGCTCGGCCGAACGTCGGCGTTGCCGGTCCCGGCCGTCTAGGTCGGCCCCGATGATACGGCGGAGCGTACCCGTGATCCCGCATCGCCACCGTCTCGTGGTGATCCCTGCCCTTGGCTCGATCCAAATCCTGACCTGGGGGGCCTCGTTCTACCTGCTGTGCATGCTCGCCAACCTAATATCGGAGGACACGGGGTGGCCTCTGAGATGGGTCATCGGGGGCCTGTCCCTCGGCTTCCCCGTCGCGGGTTCGGTCTCTCCGCGGGTGGGGCTTTCGTCAGGTAGTCCCTGTCCCTTCCGCGCCGACACGCGATGTGGCATCGTCCGTTCGTGACCTTCTGGCTCGCCCTTCGGCGCCTGCTCCCGCTTATGGCGGTACTCGGCCTCGCCCTTGCGCCGGTGACCGCTTCCGCGGCCGCCGCGGGCATGCGCGCGCCGATAGCCGTTCAGGGGCACGCCATGGCGGCGCCCGACGAGGCCATGGACGACATGGCCGGGATGGCCATGGACGAGATGCCGTGCTGTCCCAAGGAGCGGCCGGACTTGCCCGACTGCTCGAAGGTCTGCCCCTTGATGGCGCTCTGCCTGGCGAAGGTCGCCACCGGGCTGCCGGTGGCCCTCGGACTTCCGGGCCGCGTCGCCGGCGTCGAGGGGCCGACCTGGGGCGGCACCGCCTCCTTCGACAGCCTGTCGCAAGGGCCGCCCACCGAGCCTCCCCGAGCCTGAATTCGATGCCGCCGGCGCCTGCGCCGGTCGATCCCGCGCGCCTGAAGGCCCGGGTCACATCATTTTCAGGAGATCAACGACCGTGTCCAAGACATCGTTTTCGCGCGCCCTGACGGCTGCGCTGCTCGGCCTCGCCCTGACCGCCGCGGCCCGGGCCGACACCAAGGACTACGAGTTCCAACTGGTAAAGGACGAGGCCAAGCAGGGGGAGGCCATCCTCGATGTCCGCCTCGTCGACAAGCGCACGTCCAAGCCCGTGCCGAACGCCGTCATCTTCGCCAAGCGCATCGACATGGCGCCCGACAGCATGGAGGAGATGACCTCGAAGATCGAGCAGCTGCCGTCGCCGGAGCCGGGCCTCTACCGGTTCAAGGCGAAGCTGACGATGGCCGGTGGCTGGCGCCTCTCGCTCGGGGCCAAGGTCCAGGGTGAGACCGGCACCGTCGAGAACAAGCTGGTGTTCAAGGCCACCAAGTGAGCCGGACGGCATGGGCCGCCGGGACCCTCGCCGCGCTGGCGGCGGGGGTTTTGGGATTTGGCGCGGGGCATGAGGGCAGCCCCGTGCCGGCGCTCGTCCAGCAGGCGCGGACCGGGTTCGCCCATTGGCTGCCGGGCACGCCCCGGCCGGCTTCCCCGATACAGGCATCGGACGCGGCGAAGGCGACGGGACCGGTCGTCTACTATCAGGACCCGGACGGGAAGCCGGACTACGCCTCCGAGCTGAGGCGCACGGCGGACGGTCGCGACTTTCGCGCCGTCCGCGCCAGCGAGGACGTGCGCTTCGACGAACCCGACGAGGCGGAGGCGATGCCCGACGCCGGGCACGGCGACATGGCCATGGGTCAGGCCACGATGCCCGCGAGCGCCCGCAAGGTGCGGTTCTACCGCAACCCGATGGGCCTGCCGGACACCTCGCCGACCCGCAAGAAGGACTCGATGGGGATGGACTACCTCCCCGTCTACGAGGGGGAGGACACCGACGACGGCACCGTAAAAATCTCGCCCGGCAAGCTCCAGCGCACCGGGGTCCGGACGGCGGTCGTCGAGCGACGCGTCCTGTCGATGCCTGTGCGCGCGCCGGGCGCCATCGAGGAGGACGAGCGCCGGATCTCGGTCATCGCGATGCGCACCGACGCGTTCATCGAGAAGGTTGAGGCCGTCACCACCGGCGACCACGTCCGCAAGGGTCAGCCACTCCTGCGCCTATTCTCGCCGGAGATGAACGCGGCCGCCGCGCAGTACCTCACCGGCATCGGCTACGAGGGCGCCCGGCGCCGCCTGGAGAACCTCGGCATCCCACCCGAGGTCATCGACGAGATCGAGCGCACCAGGAAGGTGCCCTCCACCATCACGTGGTCGGCGCCCCGCGACGGGGTCGTGGTCGAGCGCAACGTCTCGGACGGCATGCGCGCCAAGTCCGGCGACACCCTGTTCAAGCTCGTCGACCATTCCAGGGTCTGGGTCCTGGCCGACGTCACCGAACGCGACCTGGCTGCCGTGGCGGAGGGCCAGACGGCGACCGTGCGCGCCCGGACGTTCCCGGACCGCGTCTTCACCGGCGCGGTGACCCGGATCTACCCGCACCTCGCCATGGGGACCCGGACCGCCCGCCTGCGCATCGAGCTGCCCAACCCGAACGGCGACCTGCGCCCGGGGATGTTCGCCGACGTGACGATCGCCACCGGCAGCGACAGGCCGGTGGTGGCGGTGCCCGACGACGCGGTCATCGACACCGGCACCAGGCAGATCGTCCTGCTGGACAGGGGAGAGGGTCGCTTCGAACCGCGGCCGGTCAGGCTCGGCACCCGCGGCGACGGCTACGTCGAGATCCGCGACGGCATCGTCGCCGGCGACCGCGTGGTGACCTCGGCCAACTTCCTCATCGATGCCGAGAGCAACCTGAAGGCGGCGCTGCAGGGGCTCTCGGAACCCAAGCCCGATCCCGGGCCGCAGGCCGCCGCCGAGGGGAAGGCGCCATGATCGCCCGCCTCATCGCCTGGTCGGCCCGGAATCTGGTGCTGGTGCTGATCGGGACCGTCTTCGCGGTGGGAGCCGGGCTCTACGCCCTGAGGACCCTGCCGCTCGACGCGATCCCGGACCTCTCGGACGTCCAGACCATCGTCTACACCGAGTACCCCGGGCAGGCGCCCCAGGTCATCGAGGACCAGGTCACCTACCCCCTGACCACCGCGATGCTGACGGTGCCCCGGTCGAAAGTCGTGCGCGGCTTCTCGTTCTTCGGGGTGTCGTTCGTCTACGTCATCTTCGAGGACGGCACCGACCCGTACTGGGCCCGGAGCCGGGTGCTCGAATACCTGAACACCGTGGCCAAACGCCTGCCGGCCGGCGTCACCCCGACCCTGGGACCCGACGCGACCGGGGTCGGCTGGGTCTACCAGTACGTCGTGGTCGCCAAGGAGCGCACGCTGGCCGAGCTCCGGTCGCTGCAGGACTGGGTCGTCCGCTTCGGGGCGTCGCGGGCCGAGGGCGTGGCGGAGGTCGCCGGCGTCGGCGGCTTCGTGAAGCAGTACAACGTGGTCGTCGATCCGAACCGGTTGCGGGCACAGGGCATCACCCTGTCCAAGCTCCGGGAGGCGATCCGGTCGAGCAACGCCGACGTCGGCGGCCGTACCGTCGAGCTCTCCGAGTTCGAGTTCGTCGTCCGTGGCCGCGGCTACCTCAAGAGCGTCGCCGACATCGAGAGCATCGTCCTGAGGACGGAGGCGGGCACACCCCTGCGGGTGAAGGACGTGGCTCGGGTCGAGCTCGGTCCCGACGAGCGCCGCGGGATCACCGAGATGAACGGCGACGGCGAGGTCGCCGGCGGGATCGTCCTGCAACGGTTCGGTGCCAACGCCCTGAACGTCATCGAGAACGTGAAGGCCCGGCTTTCCGATGTCGCCGCCAGCCTGCCCGAGGGCACGGAGATCCTTCCGGTCTACGACCGCTCGCACCTCATCGAGGCGGCCATCGAGACCCTCAAGGGCACGCTGATCGAGGAAAGCGTCATCGTAGCCCTCGTCTGCGTCGTGTTCCTGCTCCACGTCCGCAGCGCGCTGGTGGCGATCCTGATGCTGCCGGTCGGCATCCTCATGGCGTTCGCGGGCATGAAGGCCCTCGGGCTCGGGGCCAACATCATGAGCCTGGGCGGCATCGCCATCGCGGTGGGCGCCATGATCGACGCCGCCATCGTGATGATCGAGAACGCCCACAAGCACCTGGAGCGGGCGGACCCCGGCAAGCGCCGGGTCGAGATCCTGATCGAGGCCGCAAGCGAGGTCGGGCCGTCGCTGTTCTTCTCGCTCCTCATCATCACCGTGAGCTTCCTGCCGATCTTCACGCTAGAGAGCCAGGAGGGCCGCCTGTTCGGTCCGCTGGCCTTCACCAAGACCTTCGCCATGGCCGCGGCGGCGGTGCTGTCCCTGACACTCGTCCCGGCGTTGATGGCTTTATTCGTCCGGGGCCGGATCATTCCGGAGCACCGCAATCCGGTGAACAGACTCCTGATCTGGATCTACCGACCGCTCATCGCAGGCGTCCTGCGGGCGCGGGTGCTCACCATCCTGTTGGCCCTCGTCGTCCTGGCGGCGACGGCATGGCCGGCGAGCCGGCTCGGCTCCGAGTTCATGCCCGACCTCGACGAGGGCACCTTGATGTACATGCCGACCACGCTGCCGGGCATCTCGGTGACCAAGGCCGGGGACCTGCTCGCCACCCAGGACAGGATCATCAAGTCGTTCCCCGAGGTCGCCTCGGTCTACGGCAAGGCCGGTCGGGCCAACACCGCGACCGACCCGGCGCCGTCCGAGATGTTCGAGACCATCGTCAACCTGAAGCCGAAGGCGGAGTGGCGACCCGGGGTCACGACGGCGAGCCTGAAGGCCGAGATGGACGCCGCGCTCCAGTTCCCCGGGGTCTCGAATGCCTGGACCCAGCCGATCCGCGCCCGCATCGACATGCTCTCGACCGGCATCCGTACGCCGGTCGGGATCAAGGTGCTGGGGACGGACCTTTCCGAGATGGAGAAGGTCGCCCGCCAGGTCGAGGCGGTGGTGAAGGCGGTGCCGGGCACGTCGAGCGCCTACGCCGAACGGGTGCAGGGCGGCTACTTCCTCGACATCACCCCCGACCGCGAGGCGCTGGGCCGGTACGGGCTGACCGTCGGCGACGTGCAGGACGTGATCGGGATGGCGCTCGGCGGCGAGAGCGTCACCAACACCGTCGAGGGCCGCGAGCGCTACACCGTCAACGTACGCTACCCGCGCGCCTTCCGCTCCGACCCGCGCTCCATCGCCTCCGAGGTTCAGGTGCCGATCCCGGGTGGGGGCACGGTACCGCTCGGTGAGGTCGCCAAGGTTCAGTTGAACCGTGGCCCGACCCAGATCCGGACCGAGAACGGGCAACTCGCGGTCTTCATCTACGTCGACGTCGCCGGTCGCGACCTCGGGGGCTACGTCGCCGAGGCGCGGGCGGCGGTCGCCAAAGAGGTGAGCCTGCCGCAGGGTACCCTCGTGCAGTGGAGCGGTCAGGTCGAGTACCTCGACCGGGCGACGGCCCGGCTCAAGGTCGTGGTGCCGCTGACGCTGCTGATCGTGTTCCTGCTGCTGTACCTCAACTTCCGTCGACTGACCGAGACCCTGATCGTGATGCTGTCGCTGCCGTTCGCGCTCGTCGGCGGGGTCTGGCTGATGTGGTGGATGGGCTTCAACCTGTCGGTGGCGGTGGCCGTCGGCTTCATAGCACTGGCAGGCGTCGCGGCCGAGACCGGGGTGATCATGCTGGTCTACCTCGATCATGCGCTGGCCGAGATCCGGGCCGGATGCGACCGCGCCGGACGGGCACTCACCCGTGCCGACCTGCGGAGGGCCATCATGATCGGCGCGGTGGAGCGGGTGCGTCCGAAGATGATGACGGTGGTCGCCATCATGGCCGGGCTCCTGCCGATCCTGTGGAGCACCGGATCGGGCTCTGAGGTTATGCAGCGGATCGCGGTCCCCATGATCGGCGGCATGGTCTCGTCGACCGTCCTGACCCTCGTGGTAATCCCTGCGGTCTACGGCCTGGTGAAGGGCTGGGGACTGCCGCGGTCCGAACCGAATGCCATCGACCCCGAGGCCCGACTTGTAACGTTATGAACACACAGGGCGGAAAACCCCGAAGCGACATTGACGCTGGGCCATTCCCTCAGGTCCTGTATGTCCGACGGTTCCTCCCCGGAGGATCAAAAGGGAACGCGGTGAGGATGAGGTCCGAAAGGGCCTTCCCGAAGCCGCGGCTGCCCCCGCAACTGTAAGCGGCGAGCCCATCATCAACACGTCACTGGGTCTTCGGGCCTGGGAAGACGATGAGAGGGCGGTGACCCGCGAGCCAGGAGACCTGCCGTCAGTCGTGGTCACACGCGAAACGCATCGGGCGGGGTGTCCTGATGGGTGTCGAGGCGCCCGGCTGCCCTAACGGCAGGCAAGCGCCCAGGCCTCGTTCGCGGTGACGTGCCACAGACGTCGCCCGAGGCTTGTCCCGTGTCCTTTCCTTCCCGAACCGCGTGCTTGCGCACGCTCGCGCTCGCCTGCGCCGCCCTTTCCGGTCCCGTGCTCGCGCAACAGGCCGCCGCCCCCTTCGCCGATGTCCCGCGCGGGGCCGAGGCGGCCGTCACGCTCTCCGAGCTTTCCGTCTCCGCCACCGGCGTGCCGACGCCCGTCGACCAGGTCGGATCAAGCGTCACCGTGCTCACCGCCGCCACCCTGGAGGCCCAGCAGCGCCGCACCGTCCCGGATGCCCTCCAGCAGGTACCGGGCCTCAACGTCGTGCAGACCGGCGGCCCGGGCGGTCAGACCTCGGTGTTCATTCGCGGCTCGAACTCGAACCACGTGAAGGTGCTCATCGACGGCATCGACGCGACCGACCCGTCGAACCCGAACGGCTCCTTCGACTTCGGGCAACTCCTGACCGACGACCTCTCCCGCATCGAGGTGCTCAGGGGTCCCCAGAGCGGCCTCTATGGCAGCGACGCCATTGGAGGCGCGGTCTCCTTCACGACGAAGCGTGGCGAGGGACCGGCCAGGGCCACCGCGCGGATCGAGGGCGGCTCGTTCGGTACCTTCAACCAAAGCGGCAGGATCAGCGGGTCGGAGGACGGCTTCGACTATTCGGTCTCGATCCAGCACTTCCGTGCGGCCGCGACGCCGGTGACGCCGCCGAACCTCGTCCCGCTCGGCCGGGCGATCCATCCGAATTTTTACGACAACGAGACCGTCTCGGCGAAGTTCGGCTACCAGTTCACCGACACCTTCCGCATCAACTCGGTGACGCGCTTCATCAATTCCCGCCTCCTGTTCACCGGCACCGACTTCAGCACCTTCCCGGCCTTCCCGGCGGCGTTCCGGAGTGCCGCCGACGTGCAGCAGGTCTTCACCCGCAACGAGGCCGAATGGACGCCGTTCGCCGGCTTCCACAACCTCTTCGCCATCAACTACTCGAACCTGTTCAACAGACAGCAGGGCCCCCTAGACCCCCTTGCCACGCCGGACGCGACAACGGGCCTGGGCGAGCGCACGCGCTACGAGTACCGCGGGGACTACCAGCTCTCGCCCGGCAATCTGATCCTGTTCGGGGCGCAGCGTGACGACGAGAGCCTGTCGACCACCGACCCGAGCCCGTTCGGGGCCGGCAACCTGCGGGCGAGGAACGGCAACACGGCCGGCTACGGGGAGGTGCAGCTAACGCCCTTCGAGCGGGCGGCGTTCGTGGCCAACATCCGCCACGACGAGAACGACGCGTTCGGGCCGGCCACCACTTTCCGCGTCGCGCCGAGCTACATTCTGCCCTTCACCGAGACCCGGATCAAAGGTAGCGTCGGCACCGGCTTCAAGGCGCCGACCCTGAGCCAGCTGTTCCAGAGCTTCCCGGCCTCGAACTTCTTCGCCAACCCGAACCTCAGGCCTGAGGAGAGCCTCGGCTACGACGCCGGCATCGAGCAGCCCCTGGGGGACCGCGTCCTCGTCGGCGCGACTTACTACGCCAACGACTTCAAGAACCTCATCACCTCGAACGCGACGTTCACCTCGAACGAGAACGTCGGCCGGGCCGAATCGTACGGGGCGGAAGCCTTCGTCGCTGTCCGGTTCTCCGATACCCTTACGGGCCGGGTCGACTACACCAACACGGTGACCAAGAACGAGATCACCAACCAGGAGCTCCTGCGACGGCCCCGCCACAAGGGCAGCGCGACAGCCTTTTGGACCCCCCTCCCGGGCCTGACCGTCAGCGGGACCGTGATCGTGCTCGGCCACTTCGTCGACGGCAACCGCGACTTCTCGGTGGCCCGGCTCAAGAACCCGGGCTTTACCCTGGTCAACTTCGCGGTGAACTACGACGTCAGCGAGACGGTGAGCGTGTTTGGGCGGGTCGATAACCTATTCGACCGCCGCTACGAGAACCCCACCGGCTTCCTCGGGGCAGGCCTCGCCGTGTACGGCGGCGTCCGCCTGACCGCGTTTTGAGACCGCCGATGGCACGACGGTCCGGCTTCGCGGTCCTAACGGCGATGCTGGCGGTCAGCCAAATCTGGTCGATTGCCGCTGGGATGGCCGCCCCGGCATCCGGGGGACCCCGGCACGTCGTCTCGATGAACCTCTGCGCGGACGAGCTCGTCCTTCGGCTTGCCGACCGCGATCAGGTCGCCGCCGTGACCTACCTCGCCCATGACCCACGCGGCTCGACCGTCGCGCGGGAGGCGACGGGCATCGCAGTGACACGCGGCCTGTCGGAGGAGATCGTCGCCCTCCGGCCCGACCTCGTCGTTGCCGGTGCCTTCACGACGCGGACCACGGTGGGCCTGCTCAAGCGCGTCGGCTTCCCCCTTCTCGAACTCGGCGTACCCAACGACTTCGAGGGGGTGCGGGCCCAGATCCGGACCGTCGCCGCGGCCCTCGGGCACCCGGCGCGCGGCGAGGCGATGGTCGCGGACCTCGACGCTCGGCTGGCCGAGGTGATGCCGGCGGCCAAACCCTTGCGGGCCCTTGTGATGCGTCCGAACGCCTTCACGGTGGCACCCGGCAGCCTTGGCGATGCGATCATCCGCGCCGCCGGCCTCGTCAACGTTGCGGCGGAACTCGGTCGCGACCGCTTCGGCCAGGTCCCGCTGGAAGCGGCGGCCTTGGCCGACGCCGACCTCATCGTCCTCGACGAGGGGGAGCCCGGCGCGCCGTCGCTGGCCGATGCCCTGCTGCATCATCCCGTCCTCGACGCGCTGCGCCGGCAGGGGCGTACCGTCTCGATTCCGAACCGGCTCTGGACCTGTCCAGGTCCGCAGGTCGCCGAGGTCGTGGCCTTACTCGCCGCCGCCGCACGCGAACGGGCAGTGCCATGAACGCACCCATTCAACCTCCTACCCGGATCGAACGCGCGGTCGTCGGACCACGCGGCATCGTCGGGCTCCTTGGCCTGCTGGTTCTCGTTTTGACGCTGGCGTCCATCGCGGTCGGGTACGCCCCATTCGACGTAACGGCGGCGGCCGGTGACCTCCTCGCAGGACGCGCGACACTGCCTGCCCTCGTCCTCTGGGAGCTACGCCTGCCCCGTGCCCTCCTCGGGGGCCTCGTCGGCTTCAGCCTCGGGCTGACCGGGGCGGCGATGCAGGGCTACCTGCGCAACCCGCTCGCCGATCCCGGCATCCTCGGCATCTCCTCGGCTGCGGCCCTCGGGGCCGTGGTTGTGTTCTACGGCGGGTTCGCGGCCTCCCTCAGCCTCGCCCTCCCGCTCGGCGGGATCGCCGGCGCCGCGGTGGCGGCGCTCGCCCTGAACCTCGTTGCCGCAAGGGGAGGCACCACGCTGGGATTGATCCTCGCCGGTGTCGCCCTGTCGAGCCTCGCCGGCGCCATGACGGCGCTGGCGCTCAACCTCTCGCCCAATCCCTACGCGGCCCTGGAGATCGTGTTCTGGCTGATGGGGTCGCTCGCGGACCGCAGCATGGACCATGTCTGGCTATGCCTGCCGTTGATGGCGGTCGGCTGGGGCCTGATGCTGTCCACGGCTCGCGCGCTCGATGCCCTGACGCTGGGCGAGGACACGGCCGCGAGCCTCGGCTTCCATCTGGTCTCGGTCCGCCTGCGCCTCGTGACGGGCGCGGCGCTGGCCGTGGGCAGCGGCGTCGCCGTCAGCGGCGCCATCGGCTTCGTCGGCCTCGTGGTGCCCCACCTCGTGCGACCGTTGGTCGGCGCACGCCCTGGTGCCAGCCTGTGGCCGAGTGGCCTCGCCGGGGCCGCCCTGGTCCTTGCCGCGGACTTGGGCGTTCGTCTCCTGGCGACGCGCCCGGAACTCAAGCTCGGTGTGGTGACTGCGCTCGTTGGGGCACCGTTTCTGATCGTGCTCCTCCTGCGTGAGCGAGGACGCGGCGCATGAGCCTCGCGATCGCAGCCCTCGATGTCCGCCTCGGCGGGCGTGCCATCCTGTCGGATATCACCCTGTCCCTGGAACGCGGGACCCTCGTCGGTCTGGTCGGTCCGAACGGCGCTGGCAAGACCACCCTCCTGCGCACCGTCGCGGGCTTGGTCGCCCCGACCGAGGGCCGCGTAAATCTCGACGGTATGCCGCTCAAGGGCATCTCCCGCGACGCGCGCGCCAAGCGCATCGCGGTGCTGTTCCAGGGCGCGGGGGCCGGTTGGCCGATGCAGGTGCGTGACCTCGTCGCCCTCGGCAGGCTGCCGCATCGACGCGCGTTCGGTGGCCTCGATGGGGCAGATCATGCCGCCATAAACCGAGCGATGACACGGACCGATGTCGCGCGCTTCGCCGAGCGGACCGAACCGACCCTGTCCTCGGGCGAGCGGATGCGCGTGCTGCTGGCGCGGGCGCTCGCCGTCGAAGCGGAGTGGTTGTTGGCCGACGAACCGATCACCGCCCTCGACCCTGCCCACCAGCTCGACGCCATGACGCTGTTGCGGAGCGTGGCCCGGGCCGGGACCGGCGTCGTCGCCGTCCTGCACGACCTCTCCCTCGCGGCCCGGTTCTGCGACCGGATCGTGGTCCTGGGCGAGGGACGTGTCGCCGCCGATGGACACCCGGACGTTGCGTTGACCGACCGGCTACTTTCGGACGTCTTCGGCGTCACGGTTTGCCGTGGGGCTGGACCGGACGGAACCCCCTACATCCTGCCCTGGAACCGTTCAGGGCCACATCCGGAGGACATCGATGCAGCCTTCCCCCACCAGCCCTGATGCTGTCGTAGCCCTCCTGCGCGAGGCACTGGCCGATCCGAGCACGGCCTGGAGCCTCGGCAGCTTCGGTGCCATCGCCGAGTTCATGCGCGATCCGGACGAGCCTGTCCTGGCCCTCCCTGACGATCGCCTGGGACTTGCGACCGCGCGCGGGGCCATCGCCCTGACCCCGAGCTCCGACCTGCGGCCCGTCGCCTACGAGACGGCCGTTTCGTCCGGCTGGAACCACGCCATCGCGCTTTGCTTGCCGGAGGCGACCTGCGCGATGAACCGCAGGACCGTGGTGACGGAGCTCGGGCCCGACCGAAACGCCGCCCGGGTCGAGGATCGCGACGGCATCCTGTTTGACCTCGGCCTCGGCCTGCTCGCCGTGGATGCCTGTGTGCGGGTGCGCGATCCGGAGGCCGTCGAGCGGCTGCGGGCCGGCGTCGGCATGCCGTTGTTCGACCACGCCAACCCCATCGGGCCGCACCTCGTCGCCATGAGCCCGCACCGGGTGTTCCTGGCGCGGGTCGGTCGCGTCGAGGTCTATGCCCCGATCCCCGGGTCCGGCGGCACCAGCCCCGAGGGTCCGCACACGCACGTACTGCCAAAGCTCCTGCGCAGCGGTCGGACCCATGCCGCCACGACGCCGATCCCGGCGGGCTGGGTCCCCTGCGGAGGCCTGCACCCGGCGCACCCCTACAAGGACATGATGGGCGACCGCATTGCCTTCGATGCCGGCCGCTACGAAGCGTTCCAGGCGATGCTCGACCATTGGGGTGATCCGGAACTCGTGGCCATCAAGCGCGGCGGGCCCGAGGCGCCCGGCGGCACGGTGTCGACCCGCCACGCCCAGGGCGCACGCCGGGTCGCCGAGGCCCAGGCTCGTTACCTACGGGGCGAGATCATCGAGGGCTCGGCGAGCGACGACGAGGATGCGGAGGCGACGGCCTGACCGTGACCCGGACGGTGCCCGGCAGGAATCGTCCGGGGGCACCGCAGAGGGTGATCGGCCTGATCGGCTGCCCGGGCGCGGGGAAGACGACCTACGCCCGCCGCTTCGACCCTCTCGCCGGCTGGGTTCACCTCACCCTCGACGACTTCCGGCAGACCCTCTGGCCGCCGCACCGGCAGGTCTACTGGGAACTCAGGCAGGGCTCACATGACGATGCGGCCCGGGACCTCCTGCACCGGGTCAAGGAAGCAGCCCTGGATGCCGCCCTGACGAGCGGCTTCAGCGTGGTGATGGCGGACACACATCTCACCAGACCCGTGTTCGAGCGCGAACTCGGGATCGTCGCCCGACACGGGCTCACCGTGGCGTGGAAGGTGTTCGACGTGCCGTGGGAGGTCCTGAAGGCCCGCAACGACGAGCGCGGTCGCGTGGACCCGTCGCATCGCCAGCCGGATGAGGTCCTCCGGTTCACCTACGAGGTTTTCCAATCCCCGGACGCGTGGTGGCGTAGCTTGCCGCCGCAGCAGGTCGAGGTCCATTTGTGCCCCTACTCAACCCTACCAAGTGCTACCAACTTCACGGCTATGGACGCTGCGTACCTTCGACACCGTACTTACGAGCTCGCAGGTCGAAGGCTTCAAGCCCACCCTCCATGATCCGTGTCACGGCCTGACGGACGGCAGGCGTTTCGATTGCACCATCGACCTCGACACGAACGTGCGTCGTCCCCTCCGGAGCCCGATCCTCCGCGATAGTCGAGACCATCGTCACGACCTTGTCGGCATCACCGTTGACGACGAGATTGGCGTTGTGGGTCGCGAAAATGATCTGCCTCGCGGTCTTCGAAGTGCGTATCCGCTCGACGATGCGCATGATTACCCGATTGTCGAGATCGTCCTCTGGCTGGTCGACGATGAGGGTCCCGGCCTCCTGACGTAGAAGCAACTCCAACAGGGCGGACGCTTGTTGGCCGGGGGAGGCGCGGGAGAAGGCAATCTTTTGCCCGTCGCTGACGTAGGTGAGCGCGATGGAGTCGCGCGGCACGGCGGACAGCATGATCTCGACGCTCTGATCGCTGAGACGGGTGTAGAGCCGGTTAGCCTGGTTGTCTGTGATTTTCTCCTGCCCCCCGAACATCAGCGCCTTGAGCTCCACGATAGCCTCTGCGCCCGGTTCTGGGGGGCTGCCGGCCATGATCTTGTCGCGGTAGACCTTGAGCAGCTCGTCACATAAGGCGGCCCACCCCTGGCCGCCGTCCTTGCAGATCGCCTCGACCCAATCCGAGCAGCTACGATCCGAGTTCCGGATCATCGATCCTTCCATCCAGGCGCACAGGGACTGCACGCATTCCACCGGCCGGCGATCCTTGGATATGCGGGCTTGTAGGGTGCCGGCAGATTTCTCAGCCACCTCGGCTGCTGCTCGACCCAGCAAGGCTCGACGGTCCAACACCAACTGGGCCAACTTGGCGCGTGCATCGCTGAGTCCCGCCGGCGCCGCGTGGGTGACATTGAGACGTTCGAGAGCGCGCGTCTCCTGTGCTTCCAGTTCCTCTAGCTGTCCGGCCAGCGTCTCAGCCTCCTTGATGAGTGCGCTATGGGCCGTTTGCCGCTCGCGAGCCTTCGCGTAGCCCTCCTCGAAGGATTGCTGGATGATTTGAAACGCCCCGCCGGCCTGGTCGCGCTCCGTCGTAAGTTCGTTGAGATCCTGAAGCACCGTCCTGAGGCGGGCGTCGATGTTTGTACGGATCTCGGTGAGACGCTTGTCGAGGGTTGCAACGGGCGGGAAGTCGAGGGCATCGCCGTATCGACCTCGATCGACGACGAGGAGCGATTCAATGACCGCCCCGATACGGTCACGGTCCTCGTTGATGCGCCTCCCCACATCGTCGAGGTAGTTTCGTGCGCGTCCATACCGTGGGGCCTCACGGATGATGGCCAGGTCAGCCTCCTGAACGCCGCCTTCCGCCATCCTTACGCGAACCGCATCGATCCTTCGCCGCATGTCGGCGACCCGTCCCCGCGCTCGGGTGAGCTCCAGTTCGGCTTGCCAATGCGCGGCTAAGTCCTGGAGGGCCGTCGTGACCTCACGTTTCATCGCAGCAATCTCGGCATCGATCCGCCGACGCTCTTCGATGACCTCCGCCGCGGCGATGCCGGTGATGTTCTCCGCAGCGGCCTCCGGGTCGACCATCGTGGTCGAGAGTTCCTTCTGATGGAACGCACGGGCAGGGAATCGACGCTGCGCGTCCGCGACCGTGATCGCCTCGTCGTCGGCGCCCTGAGTGACCACCACGATGGTCGCCGGATTGTCGCCGGATCGCTTCCAACGCTCGCGAAGACCGCCCCTGTCGAGTTCCACCGCAACCCAACCGCCCCGCAGCGTCTCGTCGATCAGCGTCCGCTCGCGTTCGCGTGGTTTACGTCCTGCTTTTTCCTCAGGCGCTATGTCCACCTCGGACTTGCCGAGCCCGAAACGTAGGAATTCGAGCACGGCGCTTTTTCCCGAGCCGCGGCCGCCAATCAGTGCGGTGAAACCGTCGTTGACCACGATCGACAGCGGGTCAGGACCCGTGATGGTCGACTGGACCTCGATCCTGACGACCCTGTTGGCCGGCAGCTGAGGCCGGAGGTAGACGATACGAGCCTCGTCGGCGAGGAAAGCCTGTCGCAGGGCTTCAACGGTTGGCTCACCCAGCCGCACCCAACAGTGATGCGATCCAAGGCGATCCCAGTTCGCATTCTTGTTGTCCCCGGTCGCCAGGATCGCGCGTCGGCGGCGGCCCCATTCCTCGATCCGACCGTACGCTTTGTCGAGCGTCGGCTGGTCGAGGTCGGCATGCGAGCATTCGATGTAGACCCCGTCGCAGGGCAGTCGGGCGAATCGAGGGGCGTAGCCCTCGGCATTCAGAGATTTGTGAGCGTCGTCGCGGCTGAAGTGGGGGATGAGCATCGTTCGCGGCGCAAGCTGCTCGTCCGCGGCCACCACCTCGAACAACTTCTCGACGTCCAGGCCACAATGCCTGATTTGCGTCGTCCGGTCGGCGTGTGCCTCGGTCTCGATGACGGCAACGAGTTTCGCGAGGAGCCGGCGCCAAAGGCCGGGTTCGGTGCCGGGCTCGAAGATTGCGAGGCACTGCACATTATCGGAGCAGGTTATCTCGATGCCTGGGTAGACCACCGGTGCAGTTTCGGGTGGGGCTCTGCCAACGGCGTCGATGATGTAGGGCAAGAAGGCGACGTCATGATGGTCCGTGACCGCGACGGCACCAAGCCCCCTTCGAATGGCCTCAGCTACGAAGGAGTCGGCCCATGCATGGCGATCTGCTTCCAGACCGGCATTGCCCCCAGCTAGGTTCGGTGAACCGTTCCAGCCACGATCGCGTGGCGTGTGACACTGAAAATCGAGCTTGAGCCAAACCGCGCCGAGATGATGGCCGATGGGAGTGGGCATGCAGCGACCTGAGATAGAAACCGGACATCGGCAAATAGCGGAAGGCAACTAGGTTAACAACCTTAAGTTGTTAACGGGTATCACGGTCCGGAGGCGTACCGTGTTCCGCTTGAGAGTGTTCGATAGACAGTGGGCCGAGACACGGTGAAAAGCTCAGCCAGGTCACTGATCGCGTACTCTCCGGTACCGTGCATTCGCCGCAGCTCCCTTTGCTGTTTGTCGGACAACTTGGGCTTCTTGCCACGCAGCTTTCCCCGGGACCGCGCGATCGCCATGCCCTCGCGCGTTCGCAGCCGAATCAGGTCGCTCTCGAATTCGGCAAAGGTGGCGAGGATGTTGAAGAACATCTTCCCCATCGGGTCCACCGGATCGTAGACGCTCGCCCCCAGGGCCAGCTTGATCCCGCGTTCGATCAGCGCGTCGGCGATCCCGCGTGCATCCGGGACCGAGCGCGCTAGGCGATCCAGCTTAGGCACGACCAAGGTGTCGCCGGTCCGAACGGCGGCCAGCGCCTGATCCAGGCCGGGGCGGGCCCGGTTCGTCCCGGTCAGCCCATGGTCGGTGTAGATCCTGTCAGGCGCGACCCCGAGCCCCTCCAGCGCGGCCCGTTGTGCCGCGAGGTCCTGCCGGTCGGTGGAGCAGCGGGCGTAGCCGATGAGAATCGAGGTCATGAGAGGATTGTAGGCCCGCGGGCTGGAACGCCGCTATCGTCCATCGGAAATGAACTCGAAAGCGCCGTCAGTTCGGCCTGCCGGTAGCGAGACCGGCGCGGTCGATGACCTGCACCTGCCCACGCCGCACCTCGACCAAGCCGCCATCGGCCCACTCGCCTAGGAGGCGGCTGATGACTTCGCGCACGCTGCCGACGTCCGACGCGAGTTGCTGATGCGTCTTCCAGACGATGCCTTCCGCATCGGCCTCAACCAGCAGCCTACGCGCCAGGCGCTGCTCCAACGGTGCGAAGGCGACCTCCTCGACCAGGTCGAACATGCCCGACAGGAGCTTGGTGTAGTCGTCGAGGACGAAGTTCCGGAACTCGTCGCTCTCGCGCATCAACTGACGGAAGGTGTCCGCCGGCAAGGCCGCCAGCTCGGTCCGGGCCTCCGCTACGCTTTGAGCCGGGAAGCCGTCGCCCGACAGCAGACATTGGGTTGTGAGGACACAGGTACCCCCGGCCCCGACCTTGTAGATCAACATCTCCCGGCCGCCCTCTGACATGCGGAACACCCGGGTCCGGCCGTCGATGCACATGAGGTAGTTCGCGCACGCGCCCTGGAGCTCGTAAGCGACCGCGCCGGCCTCAAGCACGGGGAAGTGCACTGTGCCGCGTGCTATCTGGAGGTGGCTGGCACTGAAGCATTGGATGAGCGGGAAACGCTCGATCCAACGCTCGACCTGATGGGCGCTCCGCATGGTGTCCTCCCCGGGGCTGGCGGTCGTTCACTGCCACCATGCCCTCGTTTCGAGCGTTGCCGCTTCGGAATCCGCAGCCTTCGGTGACCTGGGTCACATACGCTCGGAACGATCCTCCATATCACTGTCGCCACTGAACAAAAAACCGTTCCGGCCATACCGTGAGGAAGCGCAGGCTTTCGACGTTCCGGGACAGAACACCGGGAGAAACCATGCGCCGCCTCGCCCTCCTTCTGCTCGCCTCCGTGCTGCTGGCCGCCCCAGCCCACGCTGAGCAGGACCTCCTACTCGGTGCCGACATGGGCTCGGCCGCGATGACGAAGGCCGAGATGACCCGGGCCGACGTCGAGGCCCTCATCGCCAAGGCCGACGGCAAGCCCATCGACCTCTCCGACAAGGCGCTCGCCGGCCTTGACCTGTCGGGGCTGAACCTGAAGGGCGCGAACCTGCGCACCGCCCGGCTGAACAAGGCCAACCTGCGCGGCGCCGACCTGTCCGGCGCGAACCTGGAGCAGGCCTGGTTCATCAAGGCCGACCTCTCGGGCGCCAAGCTCGTCGGCGCCAAGATGTTCGGCATCACCGCCCGCGATGCGAACCTCAGCGGGGCCGACCTCAGCCGGTCGATGCCCATCGGCGACTTCAAGGGCGCCAACATGGCCGGGGCGACCCTCGTTGATCTCAAGGGGGGAGCCGACATCAAGAACCAGTCCATGGGCCTGATGCGGGCGGTGTTCGTCTCGGTGAACCTCAAGGGCGCCAACCTGAAGGGCGCGAACCTTGGGCGCTCGCGCCTGGAATACGCCGACCTCACCGATGCCGACCTGACCGACGTGGTGCTGATGGGCTCCGACCTATCGGGCGCGAACCTCACCGGGGCGACCGTCTCAGGCGCCGACTTCAAGAACGTCGACGTGAGCGGCGCCCGCCTCGTGTCCCTCAAGGGACAGGACAGTGCCAAGGATTGGTCGGCCCGCGTGAACGTCGACCGCGCGATTACTCAGGTCTCGAACTGAGCCCACTTCATCCCGCCATCCGAGGATCAGCACCAATGACCACCCGACGCATCCTACTCGCCGCCTTCGCTGTCGCCCCCATGCTGTTCGGAACCGGCGCCGGCGCTGCTGAGATGACCTACACCCCCGCCGCGTTCGAGGCCGCCCAGAAGGCCGGCAAGCCGATCCTCGTGCACATCACCGCCCCGTGGTGCACGACCTGCGCTGCCCAGAAGCCGATCCTGTCGAAGCTTGAGGCCGACCCGAAGTTCAAGGACCTGCAGGTGTTCGACGTCGACTTCGACAGCCGCAAGGACGTGGTCAAGAAGTTCGGCGCGACGATGCAGAGCACGCTCATCACCTACAAGGGCGAGAAGGAAACCGGCCGCTCGGCCGGCGAGACCAAGCCCGAGGCGATCTCGTCGCTCCTCGACAAGGCGATCTGAGCCGTCATGGTCACGAGCCTGGGCCTCGCCTTCCTCGCCGGCATCCTCTCGGTGCTGTCACCCTGCGTGCTGCCATTGCTGCCGCTGGTGCTCGGCGCGGCGGCGTCGGAGCACAGGCTCGGCCCGGCGGCGCTCGCCGCCGGCCTCGCCCTGTCCTTCGTGGTCATCGGCTTGTTCGTGGCGACCGTGGGGTTCGCCATCGGCCTCGATGCCGGCATCTTCCGGACCGGCGCGGCCGTCATGCTGATCCTGGTCGGCTTGGTCCTGATGGTCCCGGCGGCCCAGACGCGGCTCGCTGTGGCCGCCGGTCCGGTGAGCAACTGGACGGAGAGCCGGTTCGGCGGCTTCTCGACCGCCGGCCTGCTCGGCCAGTTCGGCGTCGGGATGCTCCTTGGCGCGGTCTGGAGCCCCTGCGTCGGACCGACCCTCGGGGCGGCCTCGCTGCTCGCCTCCCAGGGTCGCGACCTTGGCGTGGTCGCGCTCACCATGCTCCTGTTCGGCCTTGGCGCAGCCCTGCCGCTGCTCCTGCTCGGCACGTTGTCGCGAGAGGTGTTGATGCGCTGGCGCGACCGGATAATGGGGCTGGGAAAAGGGTTGAAGGCTGCGCTCGGTCTCATCCTCGTGACCACTGGCCTGATGATCGCTTCGGGCTACGACAAGGCGGCCGAGACCGTCTTGGTCAACGCCTCACCGGCCTGGCTGACCAACCTCACCACCAGGCTCTGAACGGCACCGGCTGGGACCACCCTCGGCTTGGTGGCCACGGGGTCCTGCCGCCGGGCGTAGGCCTTGCGACCGTGGGCCTCAAGAAGGCCCTTCGACTTCTCATCGTGTCCGGTAGTCCCCCCGTTACCGAGAAAACCATCGTACGGGTCTTGTGAGACGTGGCCCGGGAAGGACGACCGGTGGCCTCAGATGCTGGCACCGGGTGTCCGCTCGACGACCGTCTAACGGACACCCGGGAATGACCGGGTTGGGTGGATTTCCGCCGGTCCGCTCTCAAGCAGCAAACGTTCGAAGCAGGCGTTACGCGGTCACTCCAAGCGAGCGCTCCCAAGGGTTCGCTTGTCACCTACCGAGCACACGGACCTGGAAAGTCTCGAACCGGCATTGACGCTGTGTCGCCTGATGAGGCTCCTTGTGCCTGACGGTTCCTCCTCGGAGGATCAAAAGGGAACGCGGTGAGGGCTTGGCCCGATGCCGCGGCTGCCCCCGCAACTGTAAGCGGCGAGCCCATCATCAACACGTCACTGGATCTGCGAGGATCTGGGAAGACGATGAGAGGGCGGTGACCCGCGAGCCAGGAGACCTGCCGTCAGTCGTGGTCACACGCGAAACGCATCGGGCGGGGTGTCCTGGTGGGTGTCGAGGCGTTCGCATGTCGCGGGCGGACCGGCGTCTTCGCGGTGACGTGCCACAGACGTCGCCCGAGGTCCTATGTCGCCCGTTCGTTCACGGCCCGCCTACCAAGCCCTTCTGCTCGCTTCCTGCGCCAGCCTCGTACCCTACGGCGCTCAGGCTCAACGAGCCTCTTCCCAGGCAGCAGAAGCCAATCTGGCGGAACTCTCAGTGACGGCGGAGGCGCCAGCCACCAATACGACCGGGCCTGCCGCGAGCGCAGGGTACGTCGGCGGTGTCACTGGCATCGGCGGTAGCCTCAGAACTGTCGATGCGGCGAGCGCTGGAGTGATTTCAGGCGCGCAGATCAACAGCCGCCCGATCACCCGACCCGGCGAGGTTCTGGAGAGCGTGCCGGGCCTGATCGTTACCCAGCATTCTGGGGAGGGGAAGGCCAACCAGTTCTTCCTGCGCGGGTTCAACCTCGACCACGGCACCGACATCGCCATCTCGGTCGACGGCATGCCGGTGAACATGCGGACCCATGCCCATGGGCAGGGCTACGCCGACCTCAACTTCCTCATCCCCGAACTTGTCGGCGCCGTCGAGTTCCACAAGGGGCCGTACTTCGTCCGCGACGGCGACTTCGCCTCGGCCGGGTCGGTGCGGATCGATTACCTCGACAAGGTGGACCGTAACCTCGCCCTGACCTCGTTCGGCTCCTTCGGTTTCAAGCGAGCGTTGACCATCGCCTCCACGCCGCTCGGCCAGGGCACCCTCCTCGTGGCCGGCGAGGCCCAGACCTATGACGGTCCGTGGGACGTGCCGGACCGCCTACGCAAACTCAACGGCGTCGTCCGCTACAGCCAGGGCACGGCGCTGGACGGGTTCTCGCTCACCGGAATGGCCTACTGGGCCAAGTGGAACGCCACCAACCAGATCCCGGAGCGGGCGGTCTCGGAGGGCATCATCGGGCGCTTCGGCACCCTGAACCCGACCGATGGCGGCGATACCGGCCGCTTCTCACTCTCCGGGCGCTGGAGCCAGACCAGCGACATCGGGATCACGCGGGCCAACGCCTACCTCATCCGCTACCAGATGAACCTGTTCAACGACTTCACCTACTTCCTCAACGACCCGGTGAACGGCGACCAGTTCCGCCAGCGCGACAGCCGGGTACTCGGCGGCGGCGAGGTCGGCCATACCTTCCAGGGCGACCTGTTCGGGATGCCGATGGAGAACGAGATCGGCGTCCAGACCCGAACGGACTCGATCCGGGTGGGTCTGTTCAACACCACGAACCGGCAGTATCGCTCGACCGTCCTCGACGACCGCGTGCTGGAGGCGAGCGGGGCGTTCTACTACGAGAACCGGCTACGCTGGACCGACTGGCTCCGCACCAGCGTCGGCTTCCGGGCGGATACCTACTACGCCGACGTCGTATCCGACACGGCGGCAAACTCCGGCAAGGCGCGCGATAGCATCGTCAACCCGAAGCTCGGCCTGGTGCTCGGTCCCTGGTTCGATACCGAGTTGTTCGTGAATTACGGCGGCGGCTTCCACTCGAACGACGCTCGCGGCGTGACCGCCACCGTCGATCCGGCAAGCCCGCTGTTCAACATCAGCCGCTCGCCCTTCCTGGTGCCCTCGACGGGGTCCGAGATCGGCCTGCGCAACCGCAGCATCGCCGGCCTGGAGACGGCGGTGACACTGTTCCAACTCGACTTCGCCTCCGAGAACCTGTTCCAGGGCGACACCGGCACCACCGAGCCGAGCCGCCCCACGCGGCGCTTCGGCGTCGAGTGGACCAACCGCTACGCGGTCACGCCTTGGCTTTCGCTGGAGGGGGACCTGACGGTCACCAACGCCCGCTTTGCGGACCGGGACCCTGCCGGCAACCGGGTGCCCGAGGCCCCGACCACCATCGCGTCGGCCGGATTCAATTTTGGCGAGGGCTTGGGCTGGTTCGGCTCGATGCGGTTTCGGTACTTTGGGCCGCGCCCCCTGATCGAGGACAACTCGGTCCGCTCCAAGCCGACCGCGCTGCTCAACGGCCGCGTCGGCTACAATTTCGAGAACGGGGTCAGCCTCTCCCTCGACGTCCTCAACCTCACCAACGCCAAGGCCGACCAGATCACCTACTTCTACACCTCGCGCCTACCCGGCGAGGGAGCGGACGGCGTCGCCGACCGGCACTTCCATCCGGTCGAGCCGACAGCGGTAAGGCTGACCCTGGCGGGTCGGTTCTAGGATCTTCGAACGTCCGATGTCGGGGAGGACGGAGATGGGCTACTTCGCCCGGGTCGGGTCGGGTGCAGTCGGTACCGAGCGTTAAATCCTAACCGCTACTCGACAACTTGGGGCAACTTAGCGCGACCAAAGGCACGTGCTCGCGCTGCTGCGGGCGGTCTTGGCTTCGATGGAACGGTATCACAGGACGGATACGGCATTCTTCGCCAGTGCTATCATGCGGCATGTTCGAGCACGCCCATCGTCACGCGCACCTCTGGCCCGGAGTGCCGTTGGCACTGGCATCCGCCGTCCTGTTCGGCGCATCGGCCCCCTTCGCCAAGCTGCTGTTGGGATCGGTCGACCCGCAGGCGCTGGCTGGCCTCCTGTATCTCGGTGCGGGCGTCGGCCTCGCCGCCGTCCACGGCAGCCGGTCCGCCCTCCGGATCGAGGCGCCGGAGGCCCCCCTACGCAGGTCGGACGCACCGTGGCTGCTCGCGGTGGTGCTGTTCGGGGGCGTGGCGGGTCCCCTGTTGCTGATGCTGGGGCTGGCACGGACGTCAGCGGCCTCGGGCTCGCTCCTGCTCAACCTCGAAGGGCTGGCGACCATGGGCATCGCCTGGGTGGTGTTCCGCGAGAACGTGGACCGCCGCCTCCTGCTCGGCGCGGCGGCCATCCTCGCCGGCGCCGTCGCGCTGTCGTGGCAAGGCCAGGGCGTCCATTTCGACGCGGGCGGCGGCCTGATCGCGCTGGCCTGCCTCGCCTGGGGCGTCGACAACAACCTGACCCGCAAGCTGTCCTCCGCCGATCCGGTCGTGATCGCGTTGACCAAGGGGCTCGTCGCCGGGGGCGCCAACCTCGCCATTGCCCTCGCACGCGGTGCCAGCCTGCCGCCGCCCGGCATGATCGGCTTCGCGGCCGTCGTCGGGTTCCTCGGGGTCGGCGTCAGCCTGGTGCTGTTCGTGTTCGCGCTGCGCCATCTCGGCAGCGCGCGGACGGGGGCCTATTTCTCGCTCGCACCGTTCATCGGGGCCGTCGTCGCCTTGGTCCTGTTGCCGGAACCCGTGACCCCGCAACTCGTCGTCGCCGCGCTCCTGATGGGGGTCGGCCTCTGGCTGCACCTCGCGGAACGGCACGACCACGAGCATTCGCACGAGGCGATGGGCCATGAGCATGGGCACGTGCACGATGAACATCACCACCACGACCACGATGGTCCCGTGACCGAGCCCCACTCCCACTGGCATCGCCACCAGCCGATGCGGCACAAGCACGTGCACTACCCCGACCTTCACCATCGCCACGGACATGGTTGAGCCGGCGCGGGGGCAATCGGCGCCGCATTCGAGACTTGTCACCGCGGGACGTAGAACCAGCAGTACAGCGCGCACACGACGGCGATGGCCATCGCCGACATCAGGAATGACCGTCGCGCCGCCCTCAGGACATGCGGCCTGACCTTGCGTCGGCGCCTGCTTCCGCCGCCGAATTCCCCGATCTGCCGGGCGAGCTTCTTGCCGGTCATCGCCCCCTGATCCCCCGCCGATGGGTTCCATGGGTCGAGGAGGGGCGCTGCAGGCCGTGACGGATCGGCACGATCACGGGACCATCCCGCCGATCAGGTCCGACATGTGGGCACCGGCAGGGTGGCCCGTGGCGGTGCGGTGGCTCTCCGAGCAGGCCGCGTAATCCGGGCCGGACACGGACATCACCAACCCGCGGGTGCCGTCCGGCAACGTGCGCGTCGCCAGGACAGCCCGGCCCGAGAGCCATGCCAGCGACCCCGAGGCGAGGCCCGGGCGCGGTTCGCCGTAGCGGCGCACCCCCTCGCGCCGGATGGCCTCGCGTGCGGTGACATGAGCCGGTCCGTCGAGCGGCCGACCGACCCAGACGACCTGCTGGAGGCCCTGCTCCCTGCACACCACCAGGACCACCTCGACGGTGTCGGGTCCTGAGGCGAGCGGACGGTCGTGGAAATAGTACAGCCCGGTCAGGTTCGCCTCGCGGTCGACCATTGAGGGTGCATCGACACGGTCCACGGGACCCCAAGCCAATCCGAACGGCGCCTCGCCCGCCGTCGGTTCCGCCGCCATGGCCGCGCCTGTCCACGCCACCATCGCCAGTGCGAGCGCGGGGCGGCGAGACATCGTCCTACTCCGCGGCCTGGGGCAGGACGGGGCGTGCATGGGGACCCTCCTTCTCGACGGTAGCCTTCCTCGGGGCGACGGCACCGGCGAAGCGCGCGTAGAGCGCCGGCAGGACGACGAGGGTCAGCAGGGTCGCCGAGATGAGCCCGCCGATGACCACGGTCGCCAACGGACGCTGGACCTCGGCCCCCGTCTCGGTCGCCAGGGCCATCGGCACGAACCCCAGGGACGCCACGAGCGCCGTCATCGCCACCGGGCGCAGGCGGGTCATCGCGCCTTCGAGGATCGCCTCTCGACGGGGCTTTCCCTCCGCGATGAGCTGCTTGATGTAGCTCAGCATCACCAGGCCGTTGAGCACCGCCACCCCGGACAGGGCGATGAACCCGACCGCCGCCGGGACCGAGAACGGCATGCCCCGCAGCCACAGGGCCGCGATACCGCCGGTCAGTGCCAGCGGGACCGCGCTGAACACCAGGAGGGCGTCCCGCGCCGAGTTCAGGGCCGAGAACAGCAGCAGGAAGATCAGGAAGAAGCACACCGGCACCACGACCATGAGGCGCTGGCGGGCGGAGGCTAGGTTCTCGAACTGCCCGCCCCAGGTCACGTAGTAGCCAGACGGCAGCTGCACACCGGACGCGACCTTGGCCTGGGCCTCAGCCACCAGCGAGCCGATGTCGCGGCCGCGCACGTTGGCGGTGACCACGACCCGGCGGCGGCCGTTCTCGCGCGAGATCTGGTTCGGTCCCTCGGTGACTGAGAAGCTCGCGACCTGCTTCAGGAGCACCGAGGAGGCCCGCCCGTTGACGCCCGGGGGCAGCGGCACCGGGATGTTCTCCAGGGCCTCGCGGTCCTCGCGCACCTTGTCGTTCAGGCGCACGACGATGGGGAAGCGACGGTCGCCCTCGAACACCATGCCGGCCTCCCGTCCGCCGATGGCCGCCCCGATGACGTCCTGGATCGAGGACGTGCTCAGGCCGAGGCGGGCCGCCTCAGTCTTGTTGATCTTGATCTCCAGGAACGGCAGGCCCGCCGTCTGCTCGACCTTGACGTCGTCGGCGCCCTCGGTCCCGCGCAGGATCGCGGCGACCTGGTTGGCGGCCTTCAGCATCGGCTCGAACTCCTCGCCGAACACCTTCACGGCGAGGTCGCCGCGGGTGCCGGCCAGGAGCTCGTTGAAGCGGAGCTGGATCGGCTGGGAGAACTCGTAGACGTTGCCCGCGAGCGTCCCGACAGCCTTCTCGACCTGCTCCTGCAACTCGGCCTTGGACAGGTCCGGATCGGGCCATTCCTCCTGCGGCTTCAGGATGACGAAGGTGTCGGACGAGCTCGGCGGCATCGGGTCGGAGGCGACCTCCGCGGTACCGGTCTTCGAAAAGACGTAGGCCACCTGGGGGAAGCGGCTGATCGCCTGCTCGACCTTCAGCTGCATCGCCTGCGACTGCGTGAGGGAGGTCGAGGGGATGCGCTGGGCGTTCAGCGCGATGCTCTTCTCGTCGAGCTGCGGGATGAACTCCTGGCCCAGCCCCCTGAACAGGAAGCCGGCGCCGACGAGCAGCACCAGGGCGACCGCGACGAACGTCATCGGGACCCGCAGGGCGGCGCCGAGGACAGGTCGGTAGGCCGCCTTGATCCCGCGGATGATGACGTTGTCCTTCTCCGTGACCTTGCCGGTGATGACGATGGCGATCATCGCCGGCACGAAGGTCAGCGACAGCACGAACGCCGAGACCAGGGCGATGATGACGGTGAGCGCCATCGGTTCGAACATCTTGCCCTCGACCCCGGTGAAGGTGAGGAGCGGGACGTAGACGAGGATGATGATCGCCTGCCCGTAGAGGGACGGCTTGATCATCTCCTCGGCCGAGGCGCGCACGGTGACGAGGCGCTCCTCCAGGTCGAGCTTGCGCCCGAGTTCCCCCTGTCTCTCGGCGAGGTGGCGTAGGGCGTTCTCGGTGATGATGACGGCGCCGTCGACGATGAGGCCGAAGTCGAGGGCCCCGAGGCTCATCAGGTTGGCGCTGATGCGGCCCTGGACCATGCCGGTCATGGTCATCAGCATCGCCACCGGGATGACCAGCGCCGTGACGATGGCCGCGCGGATATTGCCGAGCAGCAGGAACAGGATGACGATGACGAGGGCGGCGCCCTCGGCCAAGTTCTTGGCGACCGTCCGGATCGTGGCCTCGACCAGCAGGGTCCGGTTCAGGACGGTCTGGACCTCGACACCGGGCGGGAGCGTGCGTCGGATCACCGTCATCCTCGCGTCGACGGCGGCCGAGACCGTCCGGCTGTTCTCGCCGATCAGCATCAGGGCTGTGCCGATGACGACCTCGCGTCCGTCCTCGCTGCCCGACCCGGTGCGCAGGTCGCGCCCGATCCGGACCTCGGCGATGTCCGAGATGCGGACCGGCACGCCGCCGCGCGTGGTCACGACCACGGAGCCGATGTCCTCCATGGTCTCCAGGCGGCCGGCGGCGCGCACGACGTAGCCCTCGCCGTTGTCCTCCAGGTAGCGGGCGCCCTGATTGGCGTTGTTGGCCTCCAGCGCCCGGCCGATGTCGGCGAAGGACAGGTCGAGGGCGGTGAGCTTCATCGGGTCCGGCTGGACGTGGTACTGCTTGTCGAAGCCGCCGATGCTGTCGACCCCGGCGACCCCCGGCACGGTCTTCACCTGGGGGCGGATGATCCAGTCCTGGACCGTGCGCAGGTAGGCCGTGCGTTCGAGCTCCGTCGCGAGCCGCTGGCCCTCGGGGGTCAGGTAGCTGCCATCCGATTGCCAGCCGGGCTTGCCGTCGGGCGAGACCTTACGATCCCCGGCCTTCGCGTAGTGGATCGACCACATGTAGATCTCGCCCAGGCCCGTGGAGATCGGGCCCATGTGGGGCTCGGCCCCCGGCGGCAGGGTCGACTTCGCCTCGCCGATGCGCTCGGCGACCTGCTGCCGTGCGAAGTAGATGTCGAGCTTCTCGGAGAAGACGGCGGTGACCTGCGAGAACCCGTTCCGCGAGAGCGAGCGGGTGTATTCGAGGCCCTTGATCCCGGCGAGCGCGGTCTCGACCGGGTAGGTCACCTGCTTCTCGATATCGACCGGGGAGAGCGACGGCGCCGTCGTGTTGATCTGCACCTGGTTGTTGGTGATGTCCGGCACCGCGTCGATGGGCAGCTTCGTCAGCGAGAACACGCCGAAGCAGGCCGCCAGCAGCGACAGCAGCACCACGAGCCAACGCTGGTGGACGGAGAAGTCTAGGATCTTCGAGATCATGGCCGGTCCCCGCTCAGTGGTCGTGGTCGGCTTCGGCCTTGCCGAGCTCGGCCTTCAGGACGAAGGAGTTGGCCACCGCGACCTCGTCGCCGGGCTTGAGGCCGGTCAGGATCTCGAAGGCGTCGTCGTCGGCCTTGCCGATGGTCACGTCCCGGCGCTCGAAGCCCTCCTGGGTGCGGACGAACACGACCTTCTCGCCGCCGATGGTCTGGATCGCGGACTTCGGCAGCCGCACCCTCACCGGGTCGCGGGCGATCTCGACCTCGGTTGTCACGAAGGTGCCCGGCCGCCAGGCCATGTCCTTGTTCGGCAGGGCGACGATGACCCGGGCCGAGCGCGTCTCGGGGTTGAGGATCGGGCTGACGAAGACGACCTTGCCCACGCCGCGGGAGGCGTCGTCGCCCCCGACGATGGTGACCTTGGCGCCCTCGCGGACCTTCGAGAGCTCCGTGGTCGGGATGGCGAGCTCGATCCACACGGAGGAGAGGTCTGCGACGGTGTAGACGTCGGCCGGGTCGCCCTCCTTGCCGACGGCGGTGCCGACATCGACCTTGCGCTCGACCACACGCCCGGCGAGCGGGGACTTCAGCTCGTAGCGGCGCAGCGACGACAGGTTCGGGGTGGTCTCGTCCTTCTTGGCTGAGGTGGCGACCTCGGCCGCGTTCAGCCCCAGGGCCGATAGCTTCTGGCGTGCCAGGTCGACCCGAAGCGTCGCCTCGGAGTAGGCGGCCTTGGCGTTCAGGAACGCTGATTCGGCCGAGATGCGCTTGTCCCAGAGGGCCTGCTGGCGGTCGAAGTTGGTCTTCTCCAGGTCGGCCTTGACCGTCGCGGTGAGGAAGTCGCTCTTGGCCTCGGCGACCTCACGGCTGTCGAGGATGGCCACGACCTCGCCCTTGGCGACCTCTTCGCCGAGGCGCTTGCGCATCTCGGCCACGGTTCCGACCACCCGCACGGGGACGCGGGCGATCCGGTCGGCGTCCTGGGCGATGGTGCCGGGCACCAGGAGATGTCGTGAGAGGATGCCACCCTCGACCGTGGCGAGCTTGATGTCCTGCTCGGCGGCCTGCTCGGCCGTCATCTTGATCTTGCCCTCGCCCTCCTCGTCGTGGCCGTGCGCCTCGCCCTCGGCGTGCTTGTGCTCGCCGGCAGGCTTGGGCTCGGCGTCGGCATGCTCGTGGCCATGCTCGCCATGACCGTGGCCATCGTCGGCTGCGGGTGTCGCCGGCTTAGTCATGGCTGCGTTGGTCGGCGGCGCTGCCCGGGCGTTCGTCAGGCCGGCGGCGGCGAGCGCGCCCTGCACGACCTCGGACACACGGGGGAAGGCACCGCCGACGGCGACGCCGATGGCCAGGAAGGCCACGGAGAGGAGTGCACGCATGGAGGAAGGCCATTCGCCTGGGATCCGGCGAGCCGCTCAAGCGGCTTCCTGGATCCGGTTCGGATCACGCTCGATGAGGAAGCCGGCATCCGCAAGGATGGACGGCAGGCAAGCGCCACGGTCGTGGCGATGCGGCCTCAGGCGCGAGGCGGCCTCGGTAAACGGTCCGGTGAGACGGACCCGATGGCGGTGGTCACGGTCGCGTACAGAGCACGCCCGGTCGCCGGGGACGGCAACGCAGGTGCTTCGTCGACCCCAAGAGCCTGATGGCAACCGCAGTTGGCGTGACAGGCCGGGCAGGCATCGCCGTGGCCGATGCCGGCCGCCTCGGTCGGGGCGGACACCGACAGTCCATGGCTGGCCGGGCGATGGGCCTCGGAGGAATGGACCGTGCCGGGGACGACGAGTGACAGGACCAGGACGAGCGACAGCACGCGGACGGTGGTCGCCCACCAGCCGCGCATCGTCTCGTAGGCCCTGATCCGGGGTCCCGTGGTCATGGTCGCCTTATGAACGATTCAGGGTCACCCGTACATGCCGGGTGAGCCACGACGAGGACGGAACCTCAATAGTCGTCGTGATGATGGTGGTCTCTGCGCTCGCCGTAGAACCGGCGCTCGCCATAGTACGCCCGGTCGCCGTAATCCCGGTGCGGTCGGTGGATGACGACGTCGTCATGGTCGCCATGGTGGTAGCGATCGACATGGACGTCGCCGCGCCGGTCGAAGTCGCCGCCGTAGTATTGGGCGGACGCCGCGGCCGGGGCGAGGATCAGGCTGACGGCGACCAAGGCCGGAATGCGGACACGCATGGCTCGTTCCTCAAGGGATGATGCCGTCAGGATCGGCTTCGACGGTTGAACGAGGCCTGAAACCGCCGTTCATCCATCGGTGGCCGGAAGCACCGAACCGATGTCTCGCGACACGGATACAGGGCTCCTTCGGTCGCACGGGTTGAAGGCATTCCCTTACGGTCGGGCATGTTTCCGATGGCTCACACGACGTGGGCGGGGGCGAGGGTGCAGGCGGTGTCGGCGCTCGTCTCGACCTGCAGGGTGGTGTGGCCGATGCCGAACCGTTCCCTGATCCCGGCGGCGGCGTCCATCAGGAAGGCGTCGTCTGGTCGGCCGCCGGGCATCAGGAGATGGGCGGTGAGGCAGGTCTCGGTAGTGCTCATCGCCCAGACGTGCAGGTCGTGCAGGGCGGCGACCCCGGGCAGTCCTTCGAGATGGCTTCGGACCGCGTCCGGATCGATGCCCGGCGGGACGGCGGCGAGGGACAGCGTGAGGCTGTCGCGCAGGAGGCCCCAGGTGCTCCAGACGATGACCGCCACGATGGCGAGGCTGACGACGGGATCGAGCCAGGTCCACCCGGTGTAGAGGATCACGAGGCCGGCGATGACCACGCCGGCCGAGACGGCGGCGTCGGCGGCCATGTGCAGGAAGGCGCCCTTGATGTTGATGTCGCCCTTGGCCCCCGAGGCGAATAGCCAGGCGGTGATGCCGTTCACGAGGATGCCGACCGCGGCCACGATCATCACGGTCTTGCCGGCGACCGGCGCGGGCTCTCCGAAGCGCTGGATCGCCTCCCAGGCGATGGCGCCGACGGCGACCAGCAGGAACACCGCGTTGAACAGCGCCGCCAGGATCGACGACCCCTTCATCCCGTAGGTGTAGCGGGCGCTCGGGGCGCGCTTGGCCAGCACCATGGCGACCCAGGCCACCACGAGGCCGAGCACGTCCGAGAGGTTGTGGCCGGCATCGGCCAACAGGGCCATCGAGTTCCCCAGCACCCCGTAGGTGGCCTCGACGACGACGAAGCCGACGTTGAGGGCGATGCCGATGGCGAACGCCTTCCCGAAGCTTGCCGGTGCGTGGCTGTGCCCGGGGCCGTGGGCGTGCCCGGCGTGGTCATGGGCGTGGTCGTGGTGTTCCGTCATCTCGGCTTCCGGTTTGGCGCGGCGATCGCGGCTCGGTAACTCCTCTAGCGGCTGGAGGAGCAAGCGTTCGTTCCGGATCCGGTCAATGGCGGTCGCTCAGGCACTCGCCGTGGTCGGCCAGTACCTCGATGATGCGGCATTCACGGACGTCGCCGCCCGAGCATTGCTCGACCATCGCCTTCATTTCCTGCCTGAGGCCTGTCAGCCGTGCGATCCTGTCGTCGATGTCGGCGAGGTGCTTGCGCGCGATGGCGTCGGCCTCCCCGCACGGACGCTCGGGGTGCCCGGCGAGGTCGAGCAGGGCGCGGATGTCCTCGATCTCGAAGCCGAGCTCGCGGGCGTGCCGGATGAACCGAAGCGTCCGGACATCCGCCTCGCCGTAGGTTCGGCGGTTGCCCTCGGTGCGCTCCGGCGTCGGCAGGAGCCCACGTTCCTCGTAGAACCGGATCGTGGGGACCTTCACCGCGGCGCGTCGCGACAACTCCCCGATGGCGATGGGCTTCATGCCGCTTGCTCCTCTAGTCGCTGGAGGAAGTAGGGTCTTCCGGAGAGATGCGGAAGGGACCCGCCATGAGCGATGCGACGACCCTGGACCGGACCCTGAGCCCCTCGACGCGCCTGCGCGTGACCGGGATGGATTGCGCCTCGTGCGCCGCCAAGGTCGAGAACGCGGTGCGGCGCCTGCCCGGAATCGAGGAGATACAGGTCTCGGTGGCGACCGAGACCCTGACGGTGCGGCACGGTCCCGACACCGACGCCCTCGCCATCGCGGCGACGGTCCGCAGCCTGGGCTACGGCGCCGAGGACCCCGCCGCCGCCGTGGCGTCGGATGCCGGGCGGCCCGAGCAGGCCTGGTGGCGTACCCCGAAGGCGTTGCTGGCGTTCGCCTGCGGGACGGCCCTGGTGCTGGCTTACGCCATCGGACAGGCCGCGCCGGCGGCCGAGCGCTGGGCATTCCTCGCCGCCATGATGATCGGGCTGGTGCCGATCGCCCGCCGCGCGATCTCCGCGGCCCGGCATGGGACGCCGTTCTCCATCGAGACGCTGATGTCCGTGGCCGCCATCGGCGCGACCCTGATCGGGGCGACCGAGGAGGCGGCGACGGTCGTGTTCCTGTTCCTGGTCGGCGAGGTGCTGGAGGGCGTGGCCGCCGGCCGGGCCCGGGCGAGCATCCGCGGCCTCACCGGGCTGGTCCCGGACACCGCCCTGCTGGAGGCCGGGGGGACGACCGAGCGCGTGCCCGCGGCGAGCCTGCGGGTCGGCGCGACCGTGCTGGTCCGGCCCGGGGACCGCATCCCGGCCGACGGGACCGTCCTCGCCGGCGAGAGCGCGGTGGACGAGGCGCCGGTCACCGGCGAGAGCGTGCCGAGGCGCAAGGCGCCGGCCGATGCTGTGTTCGCCGGAACCGTGAACGGCGAGGGCGCGCTGCGGGTGCGGGTGACCGCGGCGGCGCGCGACAACACCATCGCGCGGGTCGTCCGGCTGGTCGAGGAGGCCCAGGAAGCGAAGGCTCCGACCGAGCGCCTGATCGACCGGGTCGCCAGGGTGTACACCCCGGCGGTGGTCGCGGTGGCGGCGCTCGTCGCCGTGCTGCCACCCCTCGTCGTCGGCGCCTCCTGGGCCGAGTGGGTCTACAAGGGGCTGGCCATCCTGCTGATCGGCTGCCCGTGCGCGCTGGTCATCTCGACCCCGGCGGCCATCGCGGCCGGGCTCTCGGCCGGAGCCCGCCACGGGCTGCTCATCAAGGGCGGCGCCGTCCTGGAGCGGCTGGCCGCGGTGACTATGGTCGCCTTCGACAAGACCGGCACACTGACCGAGGGCAGCCCCGTCGTGACTGACGTCGCGGCGTTCGGCCGGTCGGAGCGGGACGTGCTCTCGCTCGCCGCCGCGTTGGAGGCCGGCTCCTCGCACCCGCTCGCCAAGGCGGTCCTGGCGAAGGCGGCGGAGGTCGGGGCGCCGGTGCCGCCGGCGTTCGGGGCGACGGCGCTCGGGGGCAAGGGCGTGACAGGCAAGGTCGGCGGCCTCGATCTCTTCCTCGGCTCGCCGCGGGAGGCGGCGGCGCGCTCGGCCTTCACACCCGAGCAGTCGGCGCAGGTCTCCACCCTGAACGACGCGGGCAAGACGGTATCCGCCCTCGTCGTGAACGGGTCGTTGGCCGGCCTGATCGCCATGCGCGATGAGCCGCGGCCGGACGCGAAGGCGGGAATCGATCGACTGGCGGCAACCGCCATAACGGCGGTCATGCTCACCGGCGACAATGCCCGCACCGCCGGAGCGGTGGCCGGGGCGCTCGGCATCGAGGCGCGGGCCGAGCTCCTGCCGGAGGACAAGCAGCGGATCGTGAGCGAACTCCAGGCTGGCGGTGCGGTGGTGGCGAAGGTCGGGGACGGCATCAACGACGCCCCGGCGCTCGCGGCCGCGGACGTCGGCATCGCGATGGGCGGGGGCACCGACGTCGCGTTGGAGGCGGCCGATGCCGCGGTGCTGCACGGGCGCGTCGCCGACGTGGCGCGGATGATCGAGCTCTCCCGCAGGACGCTGGCCAACATCCGCGCGAACATCGCCATCGCGCTGGGGCTGAAGCTCGTGTTCCTCGCCACCACCGTCGCCGGCATCACCGGGCTGTGGCCGGCCATCCTGGCCGACACCGGTGCCACGGTGCTCGTCACGGGCAACGCGCTGCGGTTGCTTGGCATGCGGCTTCGTTAGGCATGGTCCGGTGTTTGGCCCTGCCGCTGGGAACGACGGAGAAATCCTCGCGGACAGGTCGCCGACGGCTGCCGTGTTGCGCCCCGACAGGGCATCGTCGGCGATGCGTCGCGCGAAGGCGTCGATGTCGGCCATACCGCGGCGATGCGGCCCGTTCCGGACGCTCGGGCCACCCGTGGCCCGTCCGATCTCGACGGGGCCTTCCGGCTCAGGCGAACCGGACGCGCGTCCCGGCCGGATAGGTCCCGCGCCGGCGTCCCTCCCGGCAGGCCTCCACCTGGATCGCGGCCGGGACCCGCGCCTCCATCCCCTTCAGGATCCCCTTGTAGTGGGTCTCCCGGAAAGCGGTCTCCTCGACCACGAAGCGTTCGATCTCGTCAACGTCGGCCGTCGCCCCTGAGAACCGGCGCGCGAGAATGCCTTCAAGCTGCGTGAGATCGCTGCCGTCGAACAGCACCTGCTGGCCCGGATCGGTCGCATCGGAGAAAGCCATCCCACCCCGCTGGTCGACCGACCACATGGCCTCCTTCATCTTCTTCAGGCCCTTCTGGTTCTTCGTTGCGAAGAACAGGTAGTAGTCGGTCCGCTCCCCCCCGTTGCGCATCTCGAAATGCCGGACGAAGCGGGCCCCGGCCATCGATACGAGCTGGGCGGCATAGAGGTCGCGGATGCCGGCCTTGCGCTGCGCCGGTGGCAAGGCGGTGACCTTGCGCCAGTCCGGGCAGCCGAACAGCGCGTCGAAGTTGTCCGGCTGGTCGCGGTGCGTGAGGAAGCGGTTGATCTCCTCGAACATGAAGTTGACCAGGACCTCGCCGCTGGCGCGGTTCATCAGGTCGCGCATGGCGGTCATCGGCATGCCGTTCCATCCGAACGGATCGACAAGCGCGAAGACCGGCGCGTTCCGGGGGTGGTCGCGCAGCGCCTCCGCGTAGACCTGCTCGAAGCCCTCACCGGAATGAACGCGCACGTGGAGGTTGCGCGGCTTGGCCCGGGCCGCGAACAGCGTGCCGATGCAGCCGTGCAGGCGGTCCGCACGGGCCTCGTCCTTCTCGATGAAGTGGAAGTGGCACTCGGCGCGGATCGGTGTGGCTTGGTCGAGGAACGCCTTCAGCGCGATCAGCGGGGAGCCGTCGCTGCCGTCGTCGTAGATGCCCGGGCCCGCGAAGCCGTCGATGAACACCATGCGCGGGAAGCCTCCCAGCGCCAGGATCGGGAACCAGGCCTGCAGGTAGCGCCGCAGGATCTCGTGCTTGGCCCTGGTGTGGTCCTCAAGCGCCCACGTCACCCGCTGCGGCTTCATCCATCGCCCCTACAAGGCGGCGGACACAGCCGCGCGCGCGTTCCTCGGCCAGCCGTTGTGCTCGCGCCCGTCTAGCAGCCGACCGCCCGTCTTCGGCGACCGCCCGCCCCACTGCTTGAAGAAGAACGGCACGTCGGCCCGCGCGCACTGCCGCAGCAGGTCCACGACCCACGCCTTCTCCATGGGCCTGGCGCCGGGACCGCTCTCGCCCCCGACGATGACCCAATGCAAGCCGATGAGATCTAAAGTCCCGATCGGCCCGATCAAGGGCTCCACGGACAGGAACCGCACCGCGGCATTGGTATCCCTCAGGTGCGCGACCCTGGACTTCTTGGTTCCGTCCTCGACCGACACGCCGAGCCAGATGTGGGCCGGCACGGGACGCGAGACGTAGCGGGCGTTGACGTAATCCCGCATCAGCGAGCTGCGCTTTGTCAGTATCTGGAACTCGTGCCAGTCCGCCCGCTCCATCGTGTCGAAGACGCGGTCGACGAAGGACGTCGGAACGTCCTTGTGGAACAGGTCGCTCATCGAGTTCACGAAGATCATCCGCGGGCGCCGCCATGCCAACGGCTGCTCAAGCCGCGCCGGACGCAGCGTCAGGTCGAAGCCGCTCTCGAACGGGTGGTTCGGAACGCCGCGGAAGCGCTCGGAAAACCGCGCCGCGTAACAGTTGTCGCAGCCGGAGCTGATCTTGGTGCATCCCGTCACCGGGTTCCAAGTCGCCTCCGTCCACTCTATCGCCGAGCTCTGAGCCATAGGAACAAAATTAGAACACTTCGCGGTGGGTCGCAACGGACAGCTTGGCCGAACGCGACGCGTCGCACCAGCCGGAACGAGCCGCTTTCTGCGATCGGTGCGGCTCTCGATCCGTCTCAGGCACACCGTGCGCCGGAACCGTTGCGACGGATCGAGGCTTGCCGTACCCCGACCCACCCCGCCGACGAGGTTTCCCATGACCAGCGATATCGAACGGCACCAGCAGCTGCTGAGCTCACTCAAGCAGGCCCAGGGCAAGGGCGACGGCTCCTTCGAGCAGGCCGTCACCGACGCCTTCGAGCACGTCTTCGAGCACCTGGGGCGCCTCAACGCGATCAGCGATCCGGACGCCGAGGACCGTCCCTTGAAGCCAGGGGAAACAGCGACGCTGCGGTAGGCGCATCGGGCTGTAGCCGATCTCAGACGAGCTTCTCGTCGAACCATTCGACGAGAAGCGTGATGCCGTAATCGATACCCCCCCGGCATGCTCCGGCCAACTTGACCCGCTCGGCGCCAAGTTGGGAGGACTTCATGGCCGCCATGCCGAAGTGCGGATACGAGGGTTTCGTCGGACGCTTAAGGGCTCACGAAGCGGTCTTGGTTTGCGATCGTCCCGACGGATCCGAGACGGACGACGAGGATCCCGATACCGGACCCGGGGCATGAGGCGGCGCCCCCGGGGGGAACGCCGAATTCCCGGTTCGGTCCCGGAGGGATCGCTTCCGCTTCCGATCGGGTCGATGTCCTACCCTTCGGATATCCGGGCTATGCACCGTCGGTCACCCGTACGACGCTGCGCCCGTTGCCCCGGCGCTCGACGCGGACCTGCACCGCGATGCGATCGATCATCGCCGCGACGTGGGTGATGACGCCGACCCGGCGACCCTGGCCCTGGAGGCTTTCCAGGGCGTCGATGGCGACGTCGAGGGTCTCGGCATCGAGCGACCCGAAGCCCTCGTCGATGAACAGGGTGTCGACGAAGGCCGCTCGCCCCTCCAGGCCCGAGAGCGCCAGCGCCAGGGCGAGAGCCACCAGGAAGCGCTCGCCGCCCGATAGGCTGCGCGTTCCGCGAAGCTCGTCGCCCATGTCGCGGTCGAGGACGTGCAGCGCGAGGTCCGTGCCCTGGCTGCGCACGAGGGCGTAACGCGGGCTCAGGGTGCGGAGTTGTTCGTTCGCGAGATGCGCCAGGTGCTCCAGCGTCACGCCTTGGGCGAAGCGCCGGAACCTGTCGCCGTTCGCGGAGCCGACGGCGGCGTCGACCATCTCCCACGCGTCGAGGCCCTCGCGCACGGCCTCGATCTCCCCCGAGAGGTTCGCGGCCTGGCCCAGGGCATCGTCGTCGCGGGCAAGCTCGGCGTCGAGTGCGCCCCGACGCCGTTGATGGGTCGCGATGGCCTCGGCGACCGCGGCGGCGGCGGCCTCGGTGCCCGGAACGTCGACGGGCGGGAGGCCGCGCAGCGCGTCGACGTCCGTGCGACGGGCGGCCAATCCCGCCTCGGCCGCCTCGTACGCCCGCAGCAGCCGGTCCCGCGCCTCGCGCAGGGCCGTGACGGCCTCCAGGGGCACCGCCAGGAGGGCAAGCACGGCATCGGGGCCACGGGTGCCGCACGACGCCAGGAACCGCCCCTGCGCCTCTCCCATGACGTTTCGGGCGCGTCGGCGTTGTGCATCCGCATGCTCCGCGGCGCCGTTGGCCGTCGCATGGAGCGCGGCGGCGATGCCGGCCGCCTCAAGCGCCATGCGGTGGTTCTCGCGGGCCGTGTCGCGGTCGGCCGTGACGCGATCGCGGTGGCCGTCGGTCGGTTCGCCACCGAGAAGCCCGGCACGATCCCGCCGCACGTCCACGAGCGCCGTCGCCCGGTCATCGGCGGATCGCACCGCCGTTTCGCGAAGGATTGCGGCGGTGGCCTCGGCCTCGGTCGCCACGGCCCTGCGCGGCACGAGGTCGTTCAATGCCGAGACGATGCCGTGATGGTTCTCCCGCGCCTCGCGGTAGGCGGTCCCGAGCCCGGCGATGCGACGGGCCGTGCCATCGGGGTCGCAGGCAAGCTGCGCCTCGTCGAGGCCCGCCGGGGCGAGGATCGGGCCGAGCTTGCGGACGATGGAGGCGATCCGGTCGGTCGACGCCGTGGCCTGGGTCCGGGCGCGTTCGGCGGCGAGGGCCGCGTCCTGGCGCGGGGCGGCCTCCGCCATGATCAGCCGATCCGCGGCGGCGATCACGCCGTCGGCGACCGCGATGGCCTTCTCCGCGACGCGGATCTCGCCGGACAGGGCACGTGCCCTTTCGAGCCTCGCGGCAAGCGAGGCACGCACGGCTCCGGCGGCCTCGGCGATCGATCCGAGCCGATCGACGGATCCCGGCCCCAGCGTGTGTGGTGGCTCCTGCACCCCGGCCGAAAGGCAGGCCGACGCGAGGCCGGGCAGGTGTCCGGCGTAGGCCTCGGCACAATCCGTGAGGGTCGAGCCTGCCTGCGCCCCATCCCGTGCGGCGGCGTCGAACCTTGCGGACGCGTCCGACCGCGCGGCTACGGCTTCGGCGAAGGCGGCATCGGCGCGGGCCAGTTCGGCGTCGATCTCGGATCGCCGGCCGCGCATGGTCTCGGCCAGCCGGGTCAACGCGTCGCCGCCGTGGCCATCGTCGACGGGATGGCTCGTCGAGCCGCAGACCGGGCAGGGGCGGCCGTCGACGAGGACGCTGCGCAGGGCCGCGGCCTCGGCCGATGCTCCGCGCTCGGCGAGGTCCGCCATCGCCGCGATCTCCATCCGGGCACGTGTTGCCTGGCCTCGTGCGGTTTCCGCCTCAATGCGCAGCGCCTCGGTCGCCTCGCGGAGCGCACCGGCATCGGCCTGGCCCGCGCGTGCACGGGCCAGTTCGGCCCCGGCCCGGTCATGGCGTCGCGCCAGGTCGGAGACGGCCGCCAGACGCTCCATGAGGGTTCGGAGATGGGCATGGCCCGCCTCGGCGCCCTCGACATCGAGGCCGCGATGTTCCTCCTCCCGGTTGGCCCGGTCGACGATGTGCCGGTCGCGGGCCTCGCGGGCCGAGGCCGCCTGCTCGGCTGCCGAGGCGGTCGCGGCGTCGGCCTCGCCGATCCGGGTCTCCGCGTCCGCGAGGGCCACCAGGGCGGCGTCGCGTTCGAGGGCCAGGGCCGTCCGCTTCTCGAACAGCCCGGCGATCTCCGCCGCCCCGTCGGCGAGCGGCGCCATGGCCGCGTCCGCCACGATCCGCCGGGCCGTCTCATCACGCGATGCCGACAACGCGTCGTAGGCCTTGTCGAGATCGCATCTCCGGGCCCTGGCCCCGTCGAGGTTCGCCGTCGCGTCCTTGGCCCCGGCGGTGGCCGCATCCGCCTCGCGGGCGAGTTCCACGATGCGGGCGTCCAGAACGCCGGCCGCGCCCCAGGTCGGCGTGAAACCCCGGTAATCCGCTTCGCCCGCCTCGTCGGCCGCGCGTGCCGTCGCCAATCCCGTCCGGACCTCCGCAAGGGCCGCCCCGGTGGCGTCGACGTCAGCCACGGCGGTTTCCAGGACGCCCTCTGCCGCAGCGAGTTCGGCCTCGGCCGCCGTCATGGCATCCGCCGGGCGCCTTGAGGGTTCGACGGCCTCGATCTCGGCGAGCCTCACGGCGTCGTCGCGGCCGTCCCGGACGGCGGAGGCGGCCTGCTCGACCAGTACGGCCGCCTCGGCGAACCGCGCCTCGGCCGCCGCCGACCGGCGGGCATGGTCGAGGGCGGTGAGATGGGATCCATGCTCGGTCGCGAGAGCCGGCATCGCCGCGTCGATCACGTCGCGTTCGGCCGTCCTCTCCCGTCGTTCCGCCACGTCGAGGAGACCGATGGCGTCGTGTCGCGCGACGAGGATGGCAAACGCCGCCCGACGTTCGTCGGCGCCGGCGCGGACCCGCTTCGAGATCTCCGTGTAGACCTGCGTCCCGGTGATCTTCTCCAGCAGGTCGGCGCGATCCCCCTCGCCGGCAAGGAGGAAGGCGTCGAATTCGCCCTGGGCCAGGACGACCGTGCGCCGGAACTGGTCGAAGGTCAGGTCGGTTCGGGCGACGACGGCCTCGTTGACCGCGGTCTTGCCGGTGGCGACCGCGGCGCCGTCCTCGATCCGGGACAGGATCCGGGTCTCGGCCTGAAGGCGTCCGTTGGCCCGGTTCCGGGCCCGGTAGACCGTCCACCGGGCGCGGTAGGCGACACCGTCCCGGCCGAGGAAGTCGACCTCGGCGAAGCCCTCGCCGGCACCGCGCCGGAGGATGGCGCGCGGATCGCCGGAGTTGATGGCCTGGCCACCCGGATCGGGTACGTCCTCGTTGCGTCCGGCGCTCACGCGGGGAAACCGGCCGTAGAGGGCGAGACACAGCGCGTCGAGGATGGTCGACTTGCCGGCGCCGGTCTCCCCGGTGATCGCGAAGATGCCGGTGGCGCCGAGCGGGCCGCCGTCGAGGTCGATGTCGAACGGCGCGGCGAGGCTCGCGAGGTTCGCGCCGCGGATCGCGAGGATGCGCATCGGTCAAGCCCGGGCTTGCGGACGGTTCATGCGCCTGCCCTGGCGCGATGGAACACGTCGAGGTGCGGGGCGGCCGGCTCGACCCCATGGGTCTGGAGGAAGGCCATGCGGAACAGGTCTTCCGGGTCCCGCTCGGCGAGGCGGACCATGGGACCGCCCACCGGCGCGAGGTCGGGCGACGGGGCATCGACGCTCGCGACCCGGACGTCGACGACCCTCACCGGGAACCGCTCGGCGATCCGATCGACCTCGGCCCGGTAGCCGGCCGGCAATCCGGCGCGGGCGAGCCGGATCTGGAGGAAGGGCCGGGCCTCGACCGGCAGGCCGGGATCGAGGTCGAGGGCCGCCAGCCGGTCCCCGAGTTCGCCCAACGCCATGTCGCCCGCTTCCGGCAGCCGCAGGAAGAGGACGGGCCGGTCGATGACGACGTGTTCCGTCCGTGCCGGGCCATCGCCGATGGTGACGAGGCTGACCCCGTGGCGGTAGGCCAGTTCCGTGGCTGATAGCGGGATGAGGGAGCCGGAGTAGCGTACGATGGGTCGGCCGACTTCCTGTGCGCGATGAAGGTGCCCCAGGGCGACGTAGTCGGCATCCTCCGGGAATACGTCGGGCGGGACCGCGTGCTCGCCGCCCACCAAAATCCGGCGTTCAGCTCCCTCCGATTCCAGCCCACCGGCGACGTGAAGGTGCCCGGTGACGATGTATGGCAGCCCCGCCAGTTCGGGGCGGGCCGCCTCGTGCAGCGCGGCGTAGAGGTCGCGCACCGCCCGAACGATGGGCGACCCGGCCTCGTCGCGGACGCGGCCGGCGGTGAGGCCGGGCAGGCAGGCGGCAGTGGGGTAGGAGACGCCGAGCACGTGGCCCGCCACCGCGCCGTCCTTGCGGATCGGCACGAGGTGGCGCGAGAGGTCGATGGCGCCGCCCGGCCGCCGCACGTTGCCGACGACATGGACGCCGATCGCATCGAGGAGGGCGCGCGGCGCCTCCAGCCGGCCGGCCGCGTCGTGGTTGCCGGCGGTGACCACGATCGTCATCGCGGGCCGGGCCTGATGCAGGCGCACCAGTGTCTCGTAGAACAGGCGCTGGGCCTCGCCGGACGGGTTCTGGCTGTCGAAGACGTCGCCGGCCATCACCAAGGCGTCCGGCTCCCGTTCCTCGACGAGGGCGACGAGCGCGTCGAACACCCGCGCATGTTCATGCTCGCGCAAAAAACCCCGCAGGGTCTGCCCGATGTGCCAGTCGCCGGTGTGCAGGACGCGGATCATGTCATCACTTCCGTCGATCGTTCGTCGTGCCCGCGGCCTTGGTCGTGGCTCGAAGCCGGTACACGCGAGAGGGCGTCGGCGTTCTCGGCGAGGCGCACGCGGATCTCTTCGAGGGTGACGGGGCGGTAATCGAAGCAGTCGACGCCGACGTCGGTGCTGGCGGCGGTGCCGGGCAGGCTGCCGTGGGAGTGTCCGAAAAGGTGGATGTCGCCACGGTGCATCCGCGGCCAGACCCGGTGGGCGTAGTGGCTCAGGAACAGCCCCTGGGGGGTGCCGTCGCGGTTCTGGACGACGACGCGGGCCACGTCGACGACGGGTCCGGCCCACTGCAGCCTGGCGCCGATGCGGTCGTGGTTGCCGCGAACCAGGAAGATACGACCCCTCAGCCGCGAAAGGATCGTGCGCGCGTGGGCCTCGGGGCAGCGGTAGCAGAAGTCGCCGAGGTGCCAGACCGTGTCCTCGGGGCGCACGGCGGCGTTCCACCGGGCGACGAGGGTCTCGTCGTGTTCCTCGATGGTCTCGAACGGTCGGTTCAGCGCCATCCTGGGGCTGAGGATCTGGCGATGTCCGACGTGATGGTCGGCCGTGAACAGGGTTCGGGGCGGCATTTCGAGCTCCTCGCAAGTGCGCGGAGGCTCGACGCATGGGTCGTCTGCACTCCGGAATTCAGGGGGGCGAAGGACGGCCTATGCGTTTCATGGAAAGCTCCTGTCGTGGTGAGTGCTTATTTACCGATCGCGTTCGGATCGCAAGATTGCTGTCTAGTAGGGCGTGGGCAATCGTTCGCTGGATCGGCGGTCCCGACCACTCGATCCACAGGAACCTTAACCATGCCCCGCCGCTCCGCGGGGGAACCGGACGTACCGTGTGCGGTCGAAGCCGGACTTCCACGTGGTCCGGTGGCGGAGGCTGACGATTGCATGCGTGCCGTCCGCCGACCTGGGCGGGAGGCGGTTCAGACGTCCTCGTAGTCGATGGACAGGCGTGCCGCGAGGACGCGGACGTCGTCATGGCACGCAGGGTCGGCCACGGGGCGGGTGGATGCCGGCGTCAATGCCCCGGCGGGTAGCCTGTCCCCGAACAGGACGACGGCGAAGTGCGGGCTCCATTGCACGGAGCTGTAGTACAGCCCGTGGGCTCCGGGGCATCCTGTATGCACGTGCTCGGCCCAGCCGCGGGTCCTCGGGTAGGTGCTCGTCGGACCCGTCACGAGGGCGTTCCTGTCGATCCCGACCTGCCGCTGTCCGGCCCCGGTGAGATCGACGAGATGCAGGTCGACCGTCGTCCGCACGACGCTGTGGCTATGCCCGGAGAAATCCCTGGGAAAGACGATTTGCAGGCGTGCGGGACCCGCGGTGGGCGCGACGGGCGGCACGTCGGGGCAGCGGAGGATGATCTCGCAGGCCGCGCACTCGAAGCTTTCGGCGCCATAGATCGTCGGGATGATGACGCCGGCCGTATCCCGTATCGGGGAGAAGCGTGCGTTGCCCCTGGCGGTGTCGTTGAACTGTTCGGGTAGGAATGCGGTCGGGTGGATGCGATGGAGTTCGGTCCCCGTGCGCAGGTCGACGTAGGCCTCCTTCCCCACCCGCATCGTCGACGGGTCGGGTATCGCGAGGTCGAACCTCATCAGCCATGCACCGGGGGGTCGATCTCGCGCTCGAACGCCGCGAGGACGCCTTGCGCGTCGGTCCCGAGCGCCTCGGCCGGGGTTCCGTCCATGTCGAGATGAGGCCGGGTCAACCAGTGGAGGAGGCGGAAATCGCTCCACCCCTTCGGCTTCCTCGCGATCAGCTGCGCCATGGCCGGGTGCAGCCGGCGGCCCTCCACGTCGAACTGGAAGAGCGGGTAGACGGCCCGGCCATCGGTCGTGAACCGCAGGACCTCGTGACCGTCCTCCTTCCGCTTCATCGTGGCCGACGGATTGGCCGTCGACAACCCGAGCAGCGTGCACGCCTCCGCCTGCTCGACCATCGACGTATCGGCCAGGATGCGCTCCTGGAGCCGTGCGCGGTTGAGCGCCGCCTTGAGCGCCGGGTCCTCCCCCTTGACGAGGCTCTCTCGCAACATGACGCGATAGGCGTCGACGACCTTCCTGAACTCGTTCGCGAAGGCGCGCCCCAGGAAGTCGGCCGCGGCGCTCCTGAGAGCCGAATGCACGGCCTTCGTCGTCGCCTTGGTCGCGTTGGTCCCCGAGGGCTTGAGTGATGCCACAACGACCCTGTGGAGCGGGCCGATGTCGGCAAGTCCTCCGTGGACGGAGACATCGACGGTGACATGGGTCGCGTCCTCGGCGATCGCGTCGAGTGTCGCGGAGGCATGGAGACCCTGTCGGACACGACCGTGCACGCCCTCACGGACCCCACCCTTGCCGATCGGCGTCGCCACCATCGCAGAAATCCTACTTTCGATATCTATGACTGGTCATATAGCGATTATAGGCCGAAAAGGCGAGGAGGGAACCACGGTATCGCCGCCACCCCCGGCATGGGGATGTGTACGCATGCCATTGGCCGTGGTTGCACCGGGGGCGGTTCATGAGGCGGGCTGGGCCCGATCGATCTGGTCATGCCGCCCGGGGATCGAGCGGTCGGCCAAGGCTTCCACGGGGCCGTGCCGGCAGGGCGTGAACTAATCCCTGCCTTGGCGATGCCCGCGGGTGCGTCGGGGGAGGCTCAGGCGCCTTCCCCGGGATCATACGGGCCGATCGATCGTTGCGGCGCCGACGTCCGTCATGAACAAACGCCCGTCGGCATAACTGGCCACCCCCGCCCGGACGAGGACGTCGCGCACGATGGTTGTCTTGATGTTGGTGAAGGCCGAGCGGTTCAGCAACGTGCGGACTTCCGGCGTGCCAATGCCTTCTTGGCCGGCCTTCGCCAGGGCGGCGATGACGACGGCGAGGGCCCGCGCATCGACCATCGGAATGAGGCCGGCGGTGTTCGCATTGATCTCCTGGATGAAGTGCTGGCAGTTATCGAGCTTCTTCAGGATTGCGGCTGCGGCGCCCTCCGGCCAGACGTCCTTGGATTGGGTGAGCGGAGCCGTCATGGCGTCATCGGACTTCGTCGCCCCCGGTGGCCGCGACTTGAGATATTCCGTGGCCGCTTCTTCGTAGACGGTGCTGATCTTGAGCCTCCGCTCGGCCGCCGCCACGGCCATGAGGCGCCTCGTGGCGGGCGCCAGGTAAACCATCACCTTTTCGTTGCGCGATCTTGGTCTCGCTTTCGGCATGCGATGTTCGATCCCGGACTGATGCGCCGTGCTGTCATGACAGCACGGCGTTGAGATCCCGTTGACGGATCGCTTCGGGGTGGGATGAAATGACTGCATGCTGTCACGACAGCATGCAGTCATTATTCTGACCTGAATGCGCCATTCCGGCGTGATGACGACAGCAAGCTGTCGCCGGGAGGCTTTGTGGGGGCGGGGTACGGCCGGCCCCTGAGGATCGGCCATTCGATGGGCGATGAGACGTTGGTGTTCGGGACCCGCTGGAGCGTGTCGGGTCGAGCGCCTGGCCCCTGTGCGACATCGATCCGGACGTGCCGTCAGGCCCCACCACGAGACCATTCCAGTTGGGCGATCGCACTTGGAGACGGGGGGACCGTCACGACGGTCGCGATCGATGCGTGTGATGGCTTTCAAGACCATCCAACGTTTGCGTCGTCGGGCCCGGAAAGCGGATGCAGACGACGTGGAATGCTTTGAGGGTCAGGTGGTCGATCACGAGCCACGAGTCCCGCAAAAATCACGCAGCCATTCTATATTGCGCTAAGATATTCAAATTACTGGTGAATTCTTGAACCACATAATGGATTGCTCCATGTTGGGTTTTAATCGCTCTTCGATCGATAATTATCGATCCACCAGTCCGGTGCTCCGAACGAGGTGGAAAAGACCAATTGGATGAGGCGCTTAGCCAGAATTTTGGCCGCAGGTTCCATGGGTAACACCCTGGTTGCCCACCGTGTGACGCGGGTCCGGCATCGCGTTTAAAAGCATGGAACGGCACCGAAAAGCACCTGGGGTCACGCAAAAGTCACGCAATCCCAACGCACGATCCGGGCCTCCGACGACCGCCGCGGGGCACGTAAAAGGATGCCGAATGGAAAAGCATTCACACCGTCGCTTGCCCGGGCGATGTTGCGAACGATCCGGCGACTGCCGCCGCCGAACGCGGTTCCACCCTGCATCGTCGGCGTCGATGACTGGGCGCTGCGCAATGGCCCGACCTATGGCACCAACGTAGTCGATATCGAACGTCCACAGCCCATCGACCTGCTGCCCGATCGCTCGGCCGAGACCTCGGCGGCCTGGCTCCGCCGCGAGCCCCGGGGGGCCGGCTTGTGGAGCGCGACCGCTCGACCGAGTACGCCCGCCGCACCACGCTGGGCGCGCCTGAAGCCGTGCAGGTCGTCGATCGGTGGCACCTCCTGTTCGACGCACGGCAGATGGTCGGGCGCTGGTTTGACCGCGTCCATCCCCGTCGGGAGCAGCTGCCGCCAATCTAGACCCCGTTTCCCTCGACCCGCCGGATCAAAGCCTACTCGCTGGCCCACACGCAGGCGCTCGCCCGCGCCGCGGCGGCCGAGCGGTGGGAGAGGCTCTACGACGTCTGCCGCCGCCGGGCGGCCGGACAGTCGCTGCGATAGATCAACCGCGAGACCGGCCCGCGGCACGGTGCGCAGGTGCGCGTTCGCCGAACGCTTCCCGCGCCACGGCCGGCCCGGACCGGGGCGCGGCCACCTTGACCCCCGTCTCGATCATTCCCACGCCGGCCTCGCTGAAGGCTGCGAGAGCGCCGTGCGGCTCCGGCGCAAGCTCCGGGAGCCCGGCTTCCACGGCACCGTGAAGCAGATCCAGCACCGGCCGGGCGAGGGACGTACGCGTCCGGTCAGGACCACGGCCGGGCGTTACCGGACGCTGCCCCATGCCCGGACGGCCGCTCCGGCGTCGCCCCCGCCGCTGTCCCCCACCGAAGCAGCTATCCCGGCACCTCTTTCGCGATCCGGGCGAACTCTACCAAGAGGCTGCAGCGGCGGTCGCCACGGCGGCGCGTGGGTGGAGCCCGGCACAATCCCCGCCTTCGGCGCGTGGTCGGGCGAGGCCCTCACGGGCGGCGAGCGGGTGGTCGAGGGCTTCGCCACCAGTCGCGGGCAGGATGGGGCCGCCGACCGCGCCGGCCTCTACATGTGCTGTTGCTGTGGGCAAGCCGAAGGCCAGGCCGATCGCCTCAAGCTGCTGAATCGCTCCATGTACGGCCGCGCCAAGCTCGACCTCCTGCGCCGTCGCCTCCTGCTCGCAGCCTGATCCATCAAACTCGGCGATGAACCACTTCAATGGGGGGGCGGGCCAATGGACCGTCCGGTCCCCTCGGTGGTGAGGCACGGACGGAGAGGGGGGTGGTCAGATCATGGATCGGGCTGCGTTGCGAATGGCAAAACGCCCGGCGAGAGAACTCGCCGGGCGTTTTGCGTTTCATCGTCGTTCCTTGACGGTCTCTCAGCCCGGGTGCGGCTCCGAACCATCGTTCGGTCCGGGCGTCCACGCGTCCCTGAGCCTGCGGGTTTCCGCAGCCGTCTGGGCCAGACGCCGACGGATATCGTCGGTGGTGATGTACGCGTAGTGCCTTGCCGTCGTCGAGATGTCGGAGTGGTTCAGCACCTTCGAGGCCGCCTTGAGGTCCCCCGTCGTCCTGACGATCCGCGCGCCCGTGGTCTTGCGGATGTCATGGATGCGAAGGTCGGTCACACCGGCGCGATCACAGATGTTACGCCAGATCTCGGTGATGCTGTTGTAAGACAGCGGGACACATTCCCCCTCGATGCGCATTTGCTTGGTGACGGGATGCCTGCCGTCCCGCGTCATCCGGAAGGTGAACACGTGGGTCGGATGCTTGTGCCATTCGGCCTTGAGGATCTCCGCGACCTCGGGGGTGATTTCCACCTGCTGGAACTTGCCACCCTTCCCGACGACATGGATCACGCCCTGCCGCCAGTGCACCTGCTTCTTCTCGATCAGCGACGCCCTCTTTCGAAGGCCGGTCTCCAGGACGAACCTGACGTACGGCCATACATCGGGACGGATGCCTTCGAGGATCATCTCCTCGTCGATCACCATCTCGCGTTCGCGCGGCGCCACGCTCAGGAGGTGGTCCTTGTAGTGGGGCTCCCTTCGCAGCGACACCCCTCTGACCTTGGCGTGCCGCAGCACCTTCTGGATCATGTGCGTCACGCTGTTGTTCACGGCGGCGTTCGAGATCCTGCCGAGGTTGGGACGGTCGAACCGCCGCTTCTTCCGTCGCTCGGCGATGAGCTCGGCGAGCTTGGCGTTGTCGATCGCCCGTACGGACAGGTCGCCGATCCTGACCTTGAGCCATGCGAAATACGGTCTCTCGCCGACGTAGGAGGGGTAGTCGCCGGCGTTGTCGCGGTACGACGCCACCGCCTCCTCCCAGGTCATGTCGATGTCGTCGGGATCGGGAGCGGGAGCCACGCGCCGGGCCGCCTCCTCGTCGAGGAGCCTGTTGCGGAGGGCCCTGGCGACCCTCTCCGCACCCGCGATGTCATCCTTCTTCCGCTTGGTCGATCCGCAGTGGCGGAACCCGCCGACCTTGAAGTCGTAGTGCCGGTAGGGGCTGCCCTTGCGCTCGCGGGTGAGCTCGGGCTCCGGCTGCTGCTTCCTCGTCGCCATGGCTCAGATCCCTCCGTTTCGGTTGCGGACGGCGATGCGCCGGGGCGCGCGGGCGGACAGCCTCGGGGGGATGCCCCGGGGGGCCACCTTCCGGCTGCGGGCGAAGTCCTCGATGGCCTCCTCCATCACCCGGAGATCGCGCCGCACGATCCCGCGGCCGACGTTCACGGCCACCAGCGTGCCGTCTGTGACGTGGCCCTGGACCTGGCGCAGGCTGATCCCGAGCGTCTCGGCCACTTCCGGCAGCTTGAACGCCTTGCCGATCTCGAAGACGATCTCGACGCCGGCGTGCCATCCGCCGGGCATGGCTCCCCGATCGCACTCCCGCTCGGGGGCGCGGCTTTCACTCGCGTACATGTTCGGTCTTCCTTGCTTGCCCCTGCGGGGCTGTTTCACCGGACCCGCCGCACACGTCGCTTCGTCGTGGCGCGCGGCGGGCCTTCACCGGATCGTCCCCGGCCCCGTCTGAACGAGGCCTGGCGATCCCCACGGGAGGGCGACCGGCATGGGTCGTCCGCCCGCAGCCGGGATTGACCCGGATTCGGTGACCCTCTAAAGAGGGTGCGCAGTCCTGTTCGGTCAGCCTGCCCTCGATCACGGCGGTCGCTTCGTAACCGTGCGCCGTGATCGACTGCTCTGCAGACGAAAGCCCCGTTGGTCCGCCGGCGGGGCTTTCGCTCGCCTGGGATCGGGCCTTGGGTTCGATGGTTCGTCCTACATCCTCGTTCTCCCCTTGCGCCGTATGCGCCGGCCGGGAGCCCCGTGCCGCCAGGCCCTGCTACAGGGCCTTGACAGGAATGCAAGGGCCTCGACCAGGCGTCGAATCGGCGATCATAGTATCGCGTAAACCTTTGTTATTGAAGGTCTTTTCCGAAATCGAAGGATAGACAACTTTATCCTTAGTTCGGGCATTCCCGCCGCTCAAACCGAGGTCCGAGGCCGTCCGATTCCCTGGCCCTAAGCCCTTGAATCCATTGAGACGGGATTTTCTGCGCCGATCCTTCGATCCATGGATCGCGGCGGACACCGGAAAACCGGGCAAACCGCGACTGCTTTTTTAGCTCCGAGGCGCCTTATTTGCATTGCGAGGCCGCCGATCGCCACTCCGGACGGTCGGTGGCCTCGCCCGGCCAGGAACATCGGCTCCGAACACCGGGCGCGGCGGTGTCGTCGGGACGGCTGTCATCGACCCTGATTTTGCATCGCGTCGCGACGCCGTGGGCTCCGAGGTTACCCCTGCCGTCGCGGTCGGGATCAACGGGCGGCATGGTGGCCTCCCCGGCGTCGGCGGCCCCTTGCGGTGGACCCGGCCTCGATGATCGTGCGGATCTCATCGCCCGAGAGCACCCGGGCCTCGACGAGCCGGTTCGCCAGGACCTCGATCACCCCCCTGTTCTCCCGGACGAGATCGGTCGCCTGTGCGTAGAGCCGAAGCAGGTCGGCCTCGACCGTGCGGCGCAGTGCCGGGTCCGTGCGCATGGCGTCCTCGGCGTTGCCGCCGCGGTAGGCGAGGTGGTCGCCGAGGCCGAACTCCGTGTGCAGCGACACCACGATCCCCGTCGCGCGGTCCAGGTCGGAGCCGCGACCGCCGCCCGCCCCGGTGTGGGGCGCCCCGACGAGGGCGTCCATCGCGCGGCCGGCGAGGGCTACCACGGCGACGTTCTCAAGTTGCGTCTTCGTGAGGAACGCCCTCGGGGTCATGATCCCCCGCGCGGCCCCCTCGCTCGACTTGCGGTCCGCGATCGTGACCGAGGTCATCGACGCGACGTGGAGCCTCGCCGCGCAGACGCAATGCGCCGCCTCGTGGGTGGCGATGGCCCGGACCTCCGCGGGGGTGCGCGTCTCGGCCGGGGCCACCTGCGCGATGAGGTCGCCAAGGACCATGCGACGGCCTTCGGCGCGGGCGAGCGAGCGCGCGGTCTTGATCCAAGCGGTCACCTCGGCACCGGTAGACCCGGCACCGAGTTGGGCGACGCCGGAGAGGTCGGCCTCCTGGAGGTCGATCCCAAGGTGCTGTCGCATGATCCCCACGAGGGCATCCTTGTCCGGCCGGTCGATCCGGATCACCGGATGAAGCCGGCCCGGACGGATCAGGGCCGCGTCAAGCATATTGATGTGGTTTGTCGCCCCGATTACAATAACCTTCGAGGTTATATCGGATGTCGTTGAGTCAATACTTGCAAGCACTGAGTTAACGAATGGACTCCACCAATCTCTAGCACGATTATCCATGGTTGCTCTGTTAGGAATACTGTCTATTTCGTCTAGGAACAGAATACTAGGTGCTATAGCGGCGGCTTGCGCGACCTTCGCCTCCCACGCCTTGAGCACGCCGTCCAGATGACCGGAAGACGAGGTGAAGAGTTCGGCTACGCTCGCCGAGACAAGCGGGACCCGAGCCGCCTTTGCGAGACTGCGGATGAGGCTGGACTTACCAAGGCCAGGTTCCGAGTACAGCGTGCAGTTCTTGGAGATCTGGGAGAATTCCAGACGTCCGGCTCGCCATTCGTCGAGGTCGCGCACGAGCGCGAGGGCGAACGACATCGCAGCTCCGTAGCCGTAGAGAGAGGCAAGGTCAGGGACGTCCTCGCCGAGCGCGTCGCCGCCCGAGAGGGCGCGGGCGGAAGCCTGGAGCCGTGCGATGCAGGTCGCCGGCGAGGTGCCCATCCTGATCGACGCGGTGATGTCGTCGAACGAGAGGCCGGCGGCGACGGCGGGCGGCAGCCGGCGTGCCCGCTTGCCGGTCACCGCCTTGATCACGTCGGCGACGACCCGATTCGACGGCGGCCCGATGCGGACGACCAGGTCGGCGGCCTGGACGAGGGTGGCCGGTAGGTAACGGGCCGGAGCGTGGCAGACGCCTGCGATACTGGCACCCCGCGACAGCGCGGATGCGACCGTCCCGTTGCCCTCGGTCGGGCGGTCCTGCCTGGCGCCGGTCCTGACGATGACCTGTGCGAAGGCAGCTAGGTCGCCGAGCGCCATCTGGATCTTCGTCGACCAATCGGGACCCGGCACCTCGACGACGACGGCGAGGCCCTCCTCCTCCCGGATGCGCCGCAGGCCCGCCGGGCCGAGGGCGTCGAGCAGGGCCGCAACAGGCAGTGCTTCCCGGGCGTCCCGGCAACCGGCGAGACCGGCCCGGACGTAGACGGTATCGGCGTCGTCCGCGGGGTGGTGTTCCTCGTTGAAATCGAGGGCGGCCTGGGCGGCGACGCGCTTGGCATGGGCGATGAGGGAATTCGACATGGCTGCCTCCGGGGCGAGGCAGCCGGCCGCGATCGCGGCGCCGGTCAGGCCTCGTGGGGAATGGGGGTCGTGCGGGGAGGGCGCGGCCGGGCGGCGATGCCGACGGACCGGGCCGGCCTGGGGACAGGCCGGGGCGCGCGTTTCGGCGCGTGGGGGCGAAGGGTCATGGTGTGCCTCTGGGGGCGGGTCCGCCCGAGCATCAGCTCCGAGGGCGGGATGGGCTCCGGCCGACGGCGGGAGCGTAGGTCGCCTGATCGGCGATAGGTAGATACTACGAGATCGAAGTAATCCGCGTCAAGACGAAAGTGCAGAGACGGGTAGTTTTAAGAACTTCGGTGGATAACGGGGACGAAGCCAAGTCGAGGCGGATCGGAAGACCTTACGCGACCGCCCGACTGCTGAGTGGGTCCGGGCCCGTCATGGCGGCCGGGTGGAAGGATCCGTCTGGGCCCGACCGTCGTTTGGACCCGTCCGTATCGGGCGTGTCCCCCTGGCGTCGGACCGCCCGCGACGTCCTGCCGAACGGCACCACGACGCCGCTCGGGGCCCTGGCACGGGCGGAGGTTCCGGCCATGCGCTCCGCCTCCGCGATCACGGTGTCGCCGAGGGCGACGAGGGCCTGGTGCATGGCCTTGCGGTAAGCCGCGATGCCCAGCTCGTCGCGAAGGACTGCGGCCCTGTTGATGAATTCCACCGCGAGATGGAGGTCGTCGTGGACGCTGATCATCGGTCGGATCCTTCCTTTTCGGTCGAGGGCGTGAGGGATGCCGCATCGTGCCGCGGTCGGGGGACCTCGACGACGAGGTCGGAAATGAAGCCCGCCTCCTCGTCGGTATGGCCCCGGGCGTTGCAGACGATGCGGGTATCGAACAGCTCGTAATCGGCGTGCCGGTGGACATGCCCATGGATCCAGAGGGTCGGGCGGGACGCCTCGATGACGTCTTCGAGGTCGCTGGCGTAGCACCACGCCAGGTCCGGCTGCGGGGGCAGGCTCCGTCGGCTCGGCGCATGGTGCGAGACGACGACGGTGCGCTCCGGCGCCGGCCGGATCGCACCTTGGACGAAGGGCCGGCTCGCGCGGTGCAGGCGCAGCACGTCCTCGGGCTGGATGCGGTGCCGGGAGGTCGGCCCGGTGCGGATCCGGCGATAATCGTTCATGCCCTCGCGCCCGCCGGCCGACCGCAGGCCGTGGAGCAGGCCGAAGGCGCCGAGGCGGAAATCGGTCCACAGGGTCGACCCGACGAAGTGGATGTCGCCGATCGTGACGGCGGCATCCATCAGCAGGTGGACACCGAGGCGATCGGCGGCCGCCCGCCCGCGCGAGACCTGGTCGGAAAGGGTGTATCGGTCCTCGCCACGGTCCCACCAGAAGTCGTGGTTGCCCGGCACGTACACGACCGGGACCCCGAGGAAACGTTCGGCGATCCATTCGAGCGAGCGCACGAGCGGGACGTGCACGTCGCCGGCGATGACGACCACGTCGAAGCCCCCGGCCGGCGCGTGCGCCGCCGGGTCCCAGGCGTTGGTCGCGCGTTCCTGGTGTAGGTCGGAAAGGGTCCAGAGGCGCATGTCGCGGCCCTCCGATGCCCACGGTTTTCGAGGCCGTGGTGATGACGATGCCCGGGGTTTTCACCCTCGGTCGGCCCATCGGGCCTGGTGCGCGCGCCGTCGGGCGCAGGCCGTTATGCGGCCTGCGGGGCTTTCATTCGGGTGCGGGCAAACGCGTTCGTCATGGGAGCCCAGGTGGGCGGGGGAGGGCCTGGGGTCAAGCCGGCCGCTCGGAACATGGTTGACCGTTGGTTAACGGGAATCCCCCGGCGGTGCGTGGACGGCGACTCCGTGGGGAACGGGAACGAGGAACGTTCCCCGTTCCCGTTCCCCGGATTTTCAGGGGGTGCTTAACCAAGGTCCGTCCAATCTATCCTTCGGTTCGGAGGGGTTCGCGATGACGCCGCGGGAGAGGGTCTGGAAGGTCTGCGACCGGCTCGGCTCGAAGGGCAGGGACGACGTGAGCGTCCAGGCGGTCATCGACGACATGACGGGCAAGCCCCCCTTTCGAGCCATGGCCCGTGGGGCGGTCATGCTGCACGTGCGGGATTGGAAGGCGGCGAACGCGTACAAGCCGCGGCTCGACCTCAAGCTGTTGCCGGAGGCGATGCAGGCGGGGCTGATCGAGTTCGCCGAGAGGGTCTGGGCGTCGGCGATGGTCGAGGCGACGGCCCGGCTCGCCGATCGGCACAGGCTGGCGGAGGCTGAGCGGGTCGCCACCGACGGGCTGCTGCGGGAGGCGGGCGCCAGGTTGGAAAGGAACGAGGCGACCGGTAGGCTCCGGGAGGAGGAGGTCGTCCGGCTACGCGACGAGAACGCGAAGCTCGTGGCGGAGGTCGAGCGCGTGCGCAGGCGCCTCGACCACATCCGGGCGGAGGAGTTCTGGGACCGCGTGATGCGCGAGGTCTTCGCGCTCATCCCCCCGCGCGGGGTCATGACGGTCGAGGAGATCCTTCCGAGGCTGCGGCAATCGACGCGCCGGGGGGCGCGGCTCCATCGCGAACCTCTCGACGTGGAAACGCTACGCAAGAAGATGGACGTGCGTGTGCATCACGGGAAGTTCTTCGTCCGGAACTACGACCTGACCTATCAGCGCGAGGCTCGCGGTCTCGCAGCGATCGGCCACGGCGAGACCTAGGCTCGGGCATGGCCATCCAGCGCTCCCGTCGAGAGGGAAATCCCGACTGCCTGGCGCTCTCGCAAGGCTGCCGTAACGCGTGTGTCGGAATGCGCTTCCCCATCGCGGGCCGCCCGAAGTGGAGACGCGTTGCGAGAAGCTGAACGTGCTTGGCGAGCACGGGAGATGCTTAGGTGAAGCCTGTCGGCGCGAACCCCGCCATCTCGGCGGGATCGCCCGCGGGGAAACCTAGGGATGATGCTTGCCGCCTCGTTCGGACGGAGCCGGCATGCGGATGCTTCGGTCGGTCCTGCCGCCCTCATCGAGCGACCGCCTTGCCCGCCCCTGCGCGTTTCATGGTCAACAGGTCGTTTGTCGCCGTCCACCTCGGGACATGTACGTTCGTCGAGGAAGCGTATATCGGCGATGGGCTCCGAACGTATGGTTGCATCGAGCGCCTTCGGTGCCGGTCGAATTCGGTGGCGGCGAGGCGGGTCAAGATGGTCGATGGTGTCGTTGTCGCTCGCCCGGCCGCGGCCGCGAAGCTCGGGCACGCCGGTGAGACCAGTCAGGAAGTCCTGAGACGGTCGCGGGGAAACGAGCTGTTCATCGCCGTGGTCGGGCCCGTCGGGGCCGGGGCCGGACGGGCGGCGAAGATCATCAAGCAGTTCCTGGAGGAGGCGGGCGCCTCCCGCCACGAGGTCCATGTCGTGAAGGCGAGCTCGGCCATAAAGGCGTGGGGGCGCGCCGAGGGGCGTGCGATCGCCGGCGACGGGGCGCGCAAGACCCTCGAAGGCATCGTCGACATGCAGGACCACGGCGATGCCATGCGCCTGGCCACGCGTGACAACGCGGCCGTGGCAAGGGCCGTGGTCGGCGAGATCAGGGCGGTCCGCGCCAAGGCGAGCGGCCAGCCGGAGGGCGAGCTCGACGGCAGGCCCCGAGCCTACATCATCGACTCCCTGCGGCACCCGGCGGAAGCGCACCTCCTCCGCCGTCTCTATCAGGACGCGTTCACGCTCGTCGGCGTCGTGTGCGACCCGGAGAAGCGAAGCCGGAGGCTGCGGACGGAGCTCTACAGCCTCGACGATCGCCAGACGCAGGCCACGAAGGCGGCGATCTCCGCCTTCATGGACCGCGATGCCGACGCCCCCGAGAAGCACGGCCAGCACGTCGTGGACACGTTCCACGAGGCGGATTTCTTCGTCGACAATTCCAAGGACGCCGAGGACGACCCGAACAACACGGCCATGAACGAGCCGCTCCGACGCCTGGTCCGGCTCCTGACCCTGAGCGAGGTCATCCGGCCGAACGTCGCCGAGACGGCGATGCATCAGGCCCATTCGGCGCAGCTCAAGAGCGCGTGCCTCTCGCGCCAGGTCGGCGCGGCCCTGGTCGACGCGCAGGGCAACGTCGTCGCGACCGGGACGAACGAGGTGCCGAAGGCCGGGGGAGGGGTCTACGGCGAGGCCTTCGAGCCCGGGGACGACGAGCGATGCGCCTTCAGGCCGGACCGGTACTGCAGCAGCAACCGGGAACAGAACGCCATCATCGACGCGTTGCTCGTGGCGTACCCCATGCTGCTCGCGGGCCGGGAGAGGTCCGTGGTCGTCGCCGAGCTCCGGCGCACGCGGCTCGGCGGCCTGATCGAGTTCAGCCGTGCCGTCCACGCCGAGATGGATGCGATCCTCTCCGCCGCCCGGACGGGCGTCTCGCCGCGCGGCACGCGGCTCTTCGTCAGCGCGTTCCCCTGCCATTACTGCGCCCGGCATATCGTCTCGGCGGGGATCGACGAGGTCCAGTACATCGAGCCCTACCCGAAGAGCCGGGCGCTCGACCTGCATTGCGACGCGATCACCACCGTGTCGGAGGATTGGGAACCTCCGTCCCGTTTCCGGCATGAATCCCCGCGCGAGCGAGCGGCGCCGCGCGAGGCCGCGAAGCCCCGGCCGAAGGTTCTCTTCAGGCCCTTCGTCGGCGTCGCGCCCCGGATGTACGCGAGGGTGTTCCTCAAGGACCGTGACTACAAGGACAAGGTGACCGGGAATTTCGCCATGGGCGAACCGGACTGGGGTGGCCCGTCCGACCTCTTCAAGCTACGCTATACCGACCTCGAACGGGACCTCGGGATTCGCCCAGCATGAGCCATCCGCACCTTCGTCTCGTGGCCGGGACGGCCCGTGACGAGGCCCCCGCCGTCGCGTCGCGGGCGCATCAGGAGCAGCTGTCCCTCTTCGATTTCCGCCCCGTCCAGCGCGTGATCTGCTTTCCGATGGCGGACCTGCACGGGGAGGTTTTCGCCCGCGTCTTCAGTCAGGCCAAGCCGGCCGTCGTGCTCGATGCGCGGGCCTATCCCTACTTCGACCTGAACGCCCTCAGCCGCCAGAGGGCGTTCAGCCTGTTCGAGAACACGTGCTCCCACTACGTCCACAGGCACATCGACCTGAGGCCCCCGAGCGACCAGGGCGGACGCTGGCGGGTGCGTGGCATGGCGATGGACGTCCTGACGACGTTCGCGCGGCCGTCGGACCGGAACGCGACCTGTCTCGCCGTGCTCCTTCACGGGCGCACGGACGTGGAGGTCCTCGACGAGGCCCTGCGCCACTCGGAGGCCGGCCGACCGGTCCACTGGCGTGTCGAGACCCTGGAAGGGGTCCCCGGCCTTTCCAGCTGATCCCCAAGGCCGCGGCGGCCTTCCCCGACACGCTGCGGTCCGGCGAGGCGGCACGGCCCACGGTCCCGTCTTGGGACCATGGGCCGCCCGCGACCTCCCGGGTGGCCGGACCCGTCAGGGATCCTCATAGGCGGCCACGGCCGCTTCCAGCCATGCCCGCCGACGTGCCTCCACCTTCTTCGAGACCTTGCGCGAGAAACCGAACAGGCCGGGGCCGGAAGGGTGCCACCTGCCTTCGTGCAGCCAGTACCCGTCCCGGAACCGGTGCATCGATCCGTCGATGGCCACGATGTCGACGTGCCCGTCCTGCCGGCATCGCATCGACGTCACGGTGTCGCGCAGCATCTGCCGGACGCGGATGCGCGCAGCGTAGCGTTCCTCGTCGGGCGCGTTCGCGCGGTCGAGGTCCAGCATGAGGGCGATGGCGGGCTCCCTGCCGTCCGAACCGCCGGCCTCCCTCAGCGTGAGCAGCGTCGCGGACGTCTCCGAGATCCCCTTCTCGATGGTGGCGACCTCGCCGCGGATCCTGTCGATCGCGGGCTCGGCGAACCGGTCGCCGCGACCGAAGGCCCGCATCAGGGTCTCGGCCTCGGCCTGGAGGCCGTCCCGGCGGGCGATGGCATCCCGCAACGATTGCTCCAGGCGCTGCATCTCGCCGGCGTCGGCCTTGGAAAGGTCGACCTGCACGAACCAGGTCAGCACGGCGTCCTCGGTCTCCAGGTAGGGGATGCGGACGTCGTTCGCACAGGTGCCCGCCCGGCTCGTCGAGCAGATGAGCACGATCGTCGACCGGGGTCCCCGGTCGCGGTAGTTCATCGGTTTGCCGCACATCGCGCACTCGGCCACCATCCCGAAGAGGTTCGAGATGCGCGTGCCCTGCCGGCCGCCGGCGTTCGGCGTGGTGCCCAGCCGACGCGCGTCGGCCACGCGCCGGGCCCGGTCCCACAGCTCCTCGTCGATCACCGCCGGATAGTAGTCCGGGATCACGTCGCCGGCGGGGATGCGCTTGCCGACCTTGATGCCGTTCCTGATGCTGAACTCCAACCTGTGGGGCCGGAACTCGCCGAGGACGGCCCGGGTGTCGGTGATCTTCTGGATCACGCCCCCGTGCCATGCGCGGCCCTTGCCCCAGGTCGGCTCCCCGTCCCTGTTGAGCCCCCGGGCGATCGCATCGCGCCCCTGCCCGTCGGCGAGCTCGGAGAAGATCCGCTCGACGATCCGCTTCCGATGCCCATGCGGCCTGAAGCCGTCGCCGTCGACCTCAAGCCACGACGGGATCCTCGCGGTGAGCTTGCGCTTGCCGATGTTCGCCCGTTTCCGGACCCAGGTCTCCCTCAGCCGCGCGGCCTTCATCAACGACTCGTCGTGAGCCCGCATCAGGTAGACGATCGAGATGATGAACTGCATCGGGTCGGACCGGGCGTGGTAGGTCTGCCTGTCGATGATCGACCTGACGATGATCCCGTTGTTGACCAGCCGCAGGAGGAGTTCCTGCGCGATGTTGATCTCGGCCCGCGAGACGCGATCGAGGGACTCCACGAGGAGATAGCTCCCCGCGGCGATCCTGCCGGCCTCGACCTCGTTGACGAACAGCCTGAGCTTGCCCGTGCCGCCCTCGGCGATGTTCGCGCGGGTGTAGGCCGAGACCCCGATGTCATGCAGGTTGAAGCGGGTGTCGAGCGTGAGATGCGGGTTCTCGGCGAGGTACGCGTCGCGCAGCTCGATCTGCCTTTGGAAGCCGTCGCGGTAACGTTCGCCGTCGCCCTTGCTGACCTGGCGTTTCGAGCTCAGGCGCAGGTAGGAATAGGCGATCGCCGGTGGGGGTGCGGCGGGAAGGCCGGAGGGTAGACCCATCGAAGTCCAGGCTTTCTGACGTGATGGCCCCCCATAACACGTTGCCGGCCAACCCTGCCAATCGTCGTATCGATTTCCGGCCTTCACATGGTGCTGGCCGCCGGTGTGGTGTTCTGGCTCGTGCGGGCACTCCTCGCCCTGGTGCCCGTGCTCGCCCTGCGCTGGCCGATCAAGAAGATCGCCGCCGCCTTCGCCATGGCGGGGGTGACGGCCTATTGCGTGTTCTCCGGCTGGGACATCGCCGCGGAGCGCGCCCTGATCATGACGCTCGTCATGCTGGGCGCGATCCTCGTGGACCGGCCGGCCCTCAGCATGCGCAACCTCGCCCTCGCGGCCCTCATTGCCCTGGCCCGCGAACCGGACGGACTCCTCGGCCCGAGCTTCCAGATGTCGTTCGGGGCGGTGGCCGGCCTCATCGCCTGCGCTCCCCTCATCGGCGCCCTGGGCCTGCGCGGACAGAGCGCGGGCCCCATCGGCCGCGCCGCCATCTGGGTCGCCACGGCCATCATCGGCACCCTGGCGACGACCCTCGTCGCGCAATTCGCCACGGCCCCGTTCGCCACCTATCATTTCCAGACGATCCAACCCTTCGGCCTCGTCGGCAACGCTCTGACTCTGCCGCTGGTATCGCTCGCCGTCATGCCGGCGGCAGTCCTCGGCATCCTGGCCTACCCCTTCGCCCTCGATCAGCCGGTGTGGTGGCTCATGGGCCTCGCCGTGCGCGGCATGCTGACCATCTCCACTTGGATCGCCGGCTTCGAGCGCGCCACCTACGTGGTGCCGGCCTTCGGGCCCGCGGCCCTGGCGGCGATGGCCCTGGGCCTCGTCGCCCTCACGCTGCCGGTGTCGCGACTGCACTGGCTCGGCCTACTGCCGATGGCGTTCGGCGTCGCCCTCGCTGCGAGCCCGATGCGGCCGGACATCTACATCGACCGTGAGGGAGCGGGCGTCGCGATCCGCGCTGCCGACGGTCGCTTGGCCACCCTCGGAAAACCGCCCAACTTCGTGATGGAGCAATGGCTCAAGGCCGATGGCGATGGACGCAAAGCCGGAACCGTCCTCGCCCTGCCGACGGCCCGTTGCGATCGTCTCGGTTGCGCGGCGCGGATGCCGGACGGACGGGTGATCGCCCTCGTCACAGACAAGCGCGCCCTGGGGGAGGATTGCGCCCGGGCCGACATCCTGATCAGCCGCCGGGAAGCGCCCCCCGGCTGCACCGCCAAGCATATCCTCGACCGGCCCTTCCTCGCCGCGCATGGCGCGACGGCAATCCGCCTCCCGGCGGCGGGAGATCCAGTCGTGACGACGGCGCGACGTTCGACCGATGTGGTGCCATGGCGCCCGTTGCGGCCACCAAAATCGACGGCCGCTCCCGCGAACACGGTTCCCGCCACGCCAAAAGTGCTCGAAACTGATGAACCCGACTTGTCGCCGGAAGGTTCGGGCGAACCCCTTCAGTAGCGTCGGACCAGACTGACGAGGCGTCCCTGGATCTGGACGCGATCGGGACCGAGAACGCGGGTCTCGTAGGCCGGGTTGGCCGCTTCCAGGGCAATCGACGAACCACGACGGCGCAGGCGCTTCAGGGTCGCCTCCTCATCGTCGATGAGGGCGACGATGATGTCACCGGTGTTGGCCGTATCCTGCTTGCGGATCACGACGAGATCGCCGTCGAGAATGCCGGCATCCACCATCGAATCGCCACGTACCTCCAAGGCGTAGTGCTCGCCACCGGACAGAAAATCCGGTGACAGGGTCACGGAATGACTCTGCTCTTGGATCGCCGAGATGGGCGTGCCGGCCGCGATGCGACCCATGACCGGGATGGTGATGGCGCGGCCATCGCCGTCCGTCGCACGCGTCGTCGGCAACCGCGCCGCCGGCATCCTTTCGACGGGCGCCTTGCCCTTGCCGCCCTCGACGACGCTCGGGGTGAAACGCCGCGTCTCCGGAGGGGGCGACGCCTTCACGGCGCCGGCCTGACCGCCAAGGCTTTCTGGCATGCGGATCACCTCGATGGCCCGCGCGCGATTCGGCAGGCGGCGCAGAAACCCGCGTTCCTCCAGGGCCGTGATCAGGCGATGGATGCCCGACTTCGACTTCAGATCGAGGGCGTCCTTCATTTCGTCGAATGATGGCGGGACACCGCCCTCGCTCATTCTCTGCTGGATGAACTGGAGCAGATCCAGCTGCTTACGCGTCAACATGCCGACACTCTTCCTGCGATAGATGAAGGCAGCACAGGCTGCAGAAACAAATCACGAACACGCTAGACGTTCTGGAAGTGTTCCGCAAGGGTTCTGTCGAAAGTTGCAACTTCGTACGTAAACGTTCGCACCGGTATGCACCCTGGCTCCCCGGCTTCGAACCAGAAACGGTCTCGTATGAGGCGCGTCTCGCGGACGCTCGCGGATCGCCCGAGCGCTTCGCCCTTCGATCCCACGGATCTACAGGATGCGCCGGTCGAGGCGTAGGATGCGGCAGAGATCACCGGCCTTGGCGGCCTCGGCGTGGGGCGGCCGGATCAGCAGGGCCTCGGCGTGGCCGAGGACGGAAAGCATGGACGAATCCTGCCGGTTCTCCGCGAAGACGATCGGCAGCCGGTCGGGCGCGGTGTCGAGGCGTGCGCGCAGGTAATCCTGGCGGCCGTCATTGGCCGGCATGTCGTGGCCGAGACAAGCGGGTTCGCTGCGATCCTTCCCGGCGTGAGGATCACCCAGCAGCGCCCGGATCGCCGGCACGACGAAGAGCAGGCCGCAGACGATGGACGAGACCGGGTTGCCGGGCAATCCGATCACCGTGGCGGCACCGAGGCGCCCGTGCATCAGCGGCTTGCCTGGGCGGAGCGCCACACGCCAGAATCCGAGTTCGAGACCTTGGCGGGTCAGGGCCGATTGCACGAGGTCGTGGTCCCCCACCGAGGCCCCCCCGAGGGTCACGAGGATGTCGGCCCGCGCTTCGGCAGCGTGCAGAAGTGCCGCCTCCAGGGCCTCCAGGCTATCACCGGCGATGCCGAGATCGATGGTCTCCGCGCCGGCCTCGCGGGCGAGGGCCGCCACCGCGAGGGCATTGGAGGCGACGATCTGGTCCCAGCGCGCCGGCTCGCCGGGCCGCACGAGCTCGTCGCCCGTGGCGAGGATCGCCACGCGCGGGCGTCGGCGCACGCTGAGCCGGCCGTGGCCGGCGGCGGCGGCGAGCGCCGTGCGGCGGGCGTCCAGGGTGTCACCGGCGTGAAGAAGCGCATCGCCCTCGCGGAAATCGAGGCCACTCGGGCGCACGAAACGACCGGCCGCCACGGGTTCGCGGGCGGTTACCATGCCGTCCGCCGCCTCGGCGTTCTCCTGGATCAGGATGGCATCGGCGCCCTCGGGCACCGGGGCGCCGGTGAAGATCCGCACGGCCTCACCCGCGCCGAGCGGACCGGTGAAGCCGTGGCCGGCGGCACTCGTGCCGATGACCCGCAACGTCGCCGGGCAAGCAGCGATGTCCTCGGCGCGCACAGCGTAGCCGTCCATGGCCGAGGCGGGGAAGGGGGGCTGGGTGCGGGTGGCGCACACCGCCTCGGCGAGGGTCCGGCCGGCGGCCTCCGCGATGGCGACGGTTTCGGACGTCACGGGCCCCGGGAGCCCGGCGAGAATCCGGCGCAGGGCTTCTGCGACGGGGATCGGCCCGCTCAAACGGCATCCTCCGCCAGGTAGGCGCCTGAGCGACCGCCATCCTTGGACAGGAGCCGGATGCCTTCGATGCGCATACCCCGGTCGGCGGCCTTCACCATGTCGTAGATGGTCAGGCACGCCACCGAGACGGCGGTGAGGGCCTCCATCTCGACGCCGGTCGGCCCGAGGACCTTGACCTCGGCGCTGATCCGCAGGCCCGGCAGGGCCTCGTCGACTTCGCAATCGACCCGGACCTTGGAGATCAGGAGCGGGTGGCAGAGGGGGATGAGTTCATGGGTGCGCTTGGCCGCCATGATGCCGGCGAGCCGCGCCGTGCCGATGACGTCACCCTTCTTGGCATCGCCCTCGCGGATGAGCGCCAGGGTCTCGGCAAGCATCACCACCGTGCCGACGGCACGGGCCGTACGGGTGGTGGCGGCCTTGTCCGAGACATCGACCATGTTGGCCGCGCCCGCCGCGTCGAGATGGGTCAGTTCGGCCATGGCCCGGTCCTCACGCGTCCCCGAAGAGCAGGTGCCGGGTCGCTTCCGCGACATCGTCCTGGCGCATCAGGCTTTCGCCGACGAGGATCGTGCGAAGGCCGTTCTGTCCGAGCTGCACCACGTCGGCGTGACCGGAGATGCCGCTTTCCGCGACGGCGATTCGGTCCTTCGGCACAGAATGACCGAGGCGGATCGCCGTCTCGAACGAGACTTCGAAGGTCTTGAGGTCGCGGTTGTTGATGCCGACGAGCTTCGTGCCGAGGGGAATCGCCCGGGCGAGCTCGGCATCGTCGTGGACTTCCACCAGCACGTCCATGCCGAGGTCGTGCGCAGTCTCGACCACGGCTTCCGCCTCGTCGTCGTCGAGGCAGGCCATGATGGCGAGGATGCAGTCGGCGCCCCAGGCCCGGGCCTCGAACACCTGATAGGGCTCGAACAGGAAATCCTTGCGCAGGACCGGCAACGAACAGGCATCGCGGGCCTGGGTGAGATATTCTGGCTTGCCCTGGAACGAGGGCGTGTCGGTGAGCACCGAAAGACAGGTGGCGCCGCCTTTCTCATAGGCCTTGGCGATGGCGGCGGGGTCGAAATCGGCGCGGATCAGCCCCTTCGACGGCGAGGCCTTCTTCACCTCGGCGATGAGGGCAGGGCGGCCTTGCGCGATATGGGCCGCAATGGCGTCGGCGAAGCCTCGGGGTGGGTTCATGCCGGACACCCGCTTCTCGAGCTTAGTCTGCGGCACCCGCAGCTTCGCTTCGGCGATCTCGCGCCGTTTGTAGGCCTCAATGCGGGCGAGCACGTCGTTCCGCCCGGGGGAGGCCGTGTCGTCGGTCTCGGAATCGGACATGAGACAGCCTTCAGGCGTTCGAGACGTGGACGAGGGCGGCCAGCGTCGCGCGGGCCGCTCCGGTATCGAGGGCGTCTTGCGCCCGCACGACGCCCTCACGGAGGGTTGCGGCGGCGCCCGCCACCACGAGGGCGGCGCCGGCATTGATGACGCCGATGTCGCGGTAGGCGTTGCGCGCACCCTCCAGCACTCCGTACAGGGCGGCGGCGTTGTGTTCCGGGTCGCCGCCCCGGAGGGCGTCGAGGGTGTGGAGGCCGAGACCGACCTCGCGCGGGTCCAGGGTGGCGTGCGTCAGATGTCCTCCGTCCAACGCCACCACGGCGCTGGGGCCGGTCACCGTGATCTCGTCGAGGCCGTCGGAGCCGTGCACGGTCCAGACGCGCTCGCTGCCGAGTTCGGCCAGCACCCGGGTCAGGGGCTCGGCCCAGGCCGGCGCCGAGACGCCGAAGAGCTGGAACTTGACCCCGGCCGGGTTGGCGAGGGGACCGAGGAGGTTGAAGATCGTTCGCGTCGGCAACTCGGCCCGCACCGATGCCACGTGGCGCATGGCGCCGTGATGGGTCTGGGCGAACATGAAGCACAGGCCGGTTTCGGCGAGGCAGCGGGCAAGGCCGTCCGGGTCGAGACCGATGCGGACGCCGAGCGCCGACAGCACGTCAGCGGCGCCCGAACGCGAGGTGGCAGCGCGGTTGCCGTGCTTGGCCACGGGCACACCGCAGGCCGCCGTAACGATCGCGGCCAGCGTTGAGACATTGTAGCTGCCGGAATGATCGCCGCCGGTGCCGACCACGTCGATGGCGCCCGGCACGGCGGCGACGGGCAGCATCCGCGCCCGCATGGCCTCGACGGCACCGACGATCTCGTCGGGCGTCTCGCCGCGCACCTTGAGGGCGATGAGGAAGGCGCTGGCCTGGACCGGCGTCACCTCACCGGACAGCAGATCGTCGAAGGCACGGCGGGCCTCGGCGCGATCGAGACTCGTGCCGGCGGCGACTTTCGCGAGGAGCGGCTTGAACGAATCCACCTGAACGAATCCACGGGCCGTTTGGAATGAGATCAATCAGCTTTGATTGATGGCTCAATGCACGCCGGGCCGGTCCTTGTCACGCGCCGCGTTCCAGGCTGCCGCGATGTCGAGGAAATTCCGCAGGATCTGGGAACCGTGATGCGACAGGATGCTCTCGGGATGGAACTGCACGCCGTGCACCGGAAGGCGCGTGTGCTGCAGTCCCATGATGAGGCCGTCGGCCTCCGCCGTCACGGCCAGCGCCTCCGGGAAGTTCATGCGCTCGACCACGAGGGAATGGTAGCGCGTCGCATCGAACGGGCCATTGAGCCCGCGAAAGATGCCCGAGGCCCGGTGCTCGATGGACGAGACCTTGCCGTGCATGGGGGCGGGCGCCCGCACCACGTCCCCACCGAAGGCCTGCCCGATGGCCTGGAGCCCGAGGCAGACACCGAAGATCGGGATCTCGGCCGCCAGATCGCGCACCACGTCGAGGCAGATGCCGGCCTCGTTGGGCGAGCACGGCCCCGGCGACAGCACCACGGCATCGGGCGCCCGTTCGCGGATCTCCGGGATCGTGATCCGATCGTTGCGGACCACGTCGATGGAGCCGCACAGGGGACCGATCAGGTGGACGAGGTTCCACGTGAACGAGTCGTAGTTGTCGATGACGAGGACGTTGGACATCGGTCGCTCACTGGCCAGTGACGGCGGTTTGACCGCACGGGGCGGCCCGGTCAATCCTGGCGCCTACTGCCCCCGCCGCGCCCGGCTCGCATACATCACCGCATCCTCGGCGGCGCGGAACAGGGCCTTGGCTTTGTTGACGCATTCCTGCTGCTCGGAGGCCGGGTCGGAATCGTAGACGATGCCGGCCCCCGCCTGAACGTGCATGCGCCCGTCCTTCACGATGGCCGTGCGCAGGACGATGCAGGTGTCCATCTCGCCCCGCGCGCCGAAGTAGCCGATGCAGCCGCCATAGGGACCGCGCTTCTCGCGCTCCAGCTCGTCGATGATCTCCATGGCCCGCACCTTCGGCGCGCCCGAGACCGTGCCGGCGGGAAATCCCGCCGCGAGGGCGTCGAGGGTGTCGTGGCGCGGGTCGAGGTCACCCTCGACATTGGAGACGATGTGCATCACTTGACTGTAGTATTCGAGGAAGAACGAGCCCGTGACGGTGACGGACCCGATCTTTGCGACGCGGCCGACATCGTTGCGGCCGAGGTCGAGCAGCATGAGGTGTTCCGAGCGCTCTTTCGGATCGGCGAGTAGCTCCTGGGCGAGGGCCTCGTCCTCGGCCGGTGTCGCGCCGCGCCGGCGCGTTCCGGCAATGGGCCGGATGGTGACGCGTTCGTCGCGCACCCGCACGAGAATCTCGGGTGACGAGCACACCACCTGAAACGCCTCGAAGTCGAGGTAACACAGGAACGGGGCCGGATTCGTGCGCCGCAGGGAGCGGTAGAGGGCGATGGCCGGCAGGGTGAACGGCGCTTCGAAGCGCTGCGACAGCACCACCTGGAACACGTCGCCGGCGACGATGTACTCTTTCGCCCGCGCCACCATGCCGAGATACTGTTCCGGCGTGGTGTTCGAAACGGGCTCGGGGGCCGCCATGGTGCACGGGTCGATGCGCGCCTCGATGGGCAGGGGACCTTCCAGGGCCTCGGCCACCCGTTCCAGGCGGGCGAGGGCGGCCTCGTAGGCGGCGCGCGCGGTGACGCCGGGCTCGGGCCGCACGGGGCCAACCACGGTGATCACGTCGCGCACGGAATCGAACACCACCATCACCCGCGGTCGGACGAGGATCGCGTCGGGCACGCCGAGTGGGTCCGCGTTCGGGCTCCCAAGATTCTCCATGGCCCGGACCATGTCGTAGCCGAGGTAGCCGAACAGGCCCGCCGCCATGGGCGGCAGGGCCTCGGCCTCGGTCTCGACGCCGATGGCGCTCTCGGCGATGAGGGCGCGCAGGCTCGTGAGCGGGAGCGCGTCCTCGGCGACGAATGCGGTGAGGCCGGGATCGCGGGCGATCTCGGGCCGGCCGTCGCGGCAGCGCCAGGCCAGATCCGGATCGAGGCCGATCATCGAGTAGCGGCCGCGCACCACGCCGCCCTCGACGGATTCGAGCAGGAAGGCCGCCCCAGGATAGCGCGCGCGCAGCTTGAGAAAGGCGGCGACGGGCGTCTCGAGGTCGGCCAGCAGGGTGAGGTTGAGGAGGGTCGGGCGCCCCGCCTCGTAGGCCTCCGTGAAGGCCGCGTCTTCGGGGGCTTGCGTCATCGATCGATCAATACTCGCCGCCGCCGACGGCCCGACGGAAGGCCGCCTGGTTGACGGTGATGCCAACGGATTTCTGCACCTCGGCGATGTACTCGCCGAGGACGTCGTCAGCGAGCGTCGACTGGAAGCGCTTGGCGATCGCCGTGTCGGCCGGGGCACCGGGGACGTAGGCCGGCATGGTGGCGGCGGTGACCTTGAACAGGGCGCGGCGCTCGCCGGCTTCCGCCGAGGCCGACTTGTCGATCGCCGTGGCGAAGATGCGGTTCACCACGTCGGCGGTGAGGTCGCCCTGGGGCTGGTTGCGGGCGATGTCGGACACGGACTCGACGTTGAGGCCGGCGGCCTGGGCCACGGCCTCGACGCTCTCGCCCTTGTCGAGGCGGTCGGACAGCTCCTTGGCCTTGGCGGCGAGGAGGCGCGCGCTCTCGGCGGCGCGCCAGCGCGCCACGACTTCGTCGCGGACGTTCTCCAGAGGCTTGTCGTGGGCGCGGTCGATGTTGGTGACGTCGTACCAGACATAGCCGCCCGACTTCGTGCGCAGGGGCTCGTTGTCGCCACCGATCTCGGAGCGGAACAGGGCCGTAACGGTGGTCTCGCGGTCGGGGATGCCCGCAACGGGATTGCCGTCCGCGTCGAGGCCCTGCGCATTCAGGACCGTAGCCGCCACGAGGGGGAGGCCGCGATCTTTGGCGATTTCGGGGAGCGGCTTTGTGTTGGCGCGGGCGTCCTCGATGGCGTCGTGGGCCGCCTCAATGCCGTCCGTGGCGCGCTCCAGCGCGATGGCCTTGGCGATGTCGGCCTGTACGTCGGCCAGGGGTTTCAGGGTCCCGGGTTCGATGGCGGTGACGCGCAGGAGCACGGTACCGAACCGTCCCTTCACGGGTGCGCTCACGGCGTCCTTGGCGAGTGTAAAGGCGGCGTCGGCCACGGGCTTGTCGAACAGCTCGGCCTTGGTGAGGGTGCCAAGGGTCAGGTTCTTGGCGTCAGCCCCGCTCTCGGCGGCGACGGCCTCGAATGGCGCTTCGTTGGCCTCGATCTTCTTCCGCGCGGCCTCCGCCGATGCTTCGTCAGAGAACACGATCTGCTGGATCGTGCGGCGCTCCGGCGTGCCGTACTTCGCCTTGTCGGCCTCGTAGCGCTTGGCAATGTCCTCCGGGCTCACAGAGTCGGGCTTGGCCATGGCCTGGGGGTCGAGGACGAGGAGGTTCACGGCGCGGGTCTCGGGTGCGCGGAAGGCGAACTTGTTCTCGTCGTAGTAGGCTTTGAGCACCTCGTCCGTGGGAGGTGCGACCTCGCCCGCGAAGGAGGGCGGCAGCATCATGAGCGCCACGGCGCGCCGCTCGGTGGTGTAGCGGTGCACCGCCTCGCGGAGCGCGGCGGGCACGTGAAGGTCGGCGGCCACCGCCTCGGCGAGCTGGAGGCGGGCGGCGACGGAGCGCTGCTCGCGCACGAAGGTCGCCTCGTTGAGGCCGGCACGCTGAAGGGTCTGGAAGAACAGCGACGGATCGAACTTGCCGTCGGCGCCCTGGAAGCTCTTTTCCTCGCGGATGGCGCGCAGGACGGCGGCGTCCGGGATGCTCAGGCCGAGGGACGCGGTCTGGTGGTCAAGGGACGCTTCGCTCACGAGCTGGGCCAGGACCTGACGGTCGAGGCCGAGCGCCCGGGCCTGGTCCGGCGTCAGGGTGCGGCGGGTCTGGCTCTGGTAGCGCTGGAGCTGGTTCTGGTACGCGCTGCGCACGGCCTCGGCCGAGATCGGCGTCTTGCCGACGGTCGCCACCGTCGATGTGGAGCCGGCGCGAAAGAATTCCTCGACGCCGAAGATCGCGACGCCGGCGATGAGGAAGACGAACACCACGGAGAGGATGATCTTGCCGAGCCAGTGCTGGCTCGCCTTGCGCATGTTCGTCAGCATCGAAAGGTCCGGGTTCTTGTCTTTGAAAATGGCGCGCGGACGGGCCGGCGCCACTCTGAAGGTCGCCCGCGATAGACCATCCGCACGCCATCGCAAAGACCGCCGGCCCGACGCCCCGCCGGTTTGCGCCCCGCCCGACTGATCTGGTAGGGCCGGCACGAAGCTGGACTGGTCGACAGGTGGAGCGGAGATCCATGACGAAGACGGGGCGCAGGCCACTGGTCGCGGGCAACTGGAAGATGAACGGCCTGCGCGCCTCCGTCTCCGTCGTAGAGGCGGTGCGCAACGGTCTGAGCCCGGATCTGCTCGGCGACGTCGATGTCCTGATCTGCCCGCCTTCGACCCTGATTTCGTCCTGCGTCGCGGCGGTCTACGGCTCGCCCATCGCCATCGGCGGCCAGAATCTCCACGCCAAGCGCAGCGGCGCCTTCACCGGCAGCATCTCGGCGGAGATGCTGGCCGATCTCGGCGCCTCCTACGTGATCGTCGGCCATTCCGAGCGCCGGGCCTACCACCACGAGACCGATGACGGCGTCCATGCCAAGGCGCTCGGTGCGCGCCGCGCCGGCCTGTGCGGCATCATCTGCGTCGGCGAGACCCAGGACGAACGCGAGGAGGGCCGGACCCTCGACATCGTGCGGGCGCAGCTCGCCATCGGCGTGCCCAAGGGCGCCACGGGCGCCGACACGGTCATCGCCTACGAGCCGGTCTGGGCCATCGGCACCGGCCTGACCCCGACGCCAGCCGATATCGCCGAGGTCCATGCGTCCTTGCGCGAAATGCTCGGCCAGCTCATCGGCCCGGAGGCCGGAAAGGTGCGCATCCTCTATGGCGGCTCGGTCAAGCCCGGCAACGCCCGCGAATTGATGGCCGTCGAGAACGTCGATGGCGCCCTCGTCGGCGGCGCCAGCCTCGTGGCCGACGACTTCCTGGGGATCGTCGACGCCTACGCGCGGTAGCCGTTGGGAGAAGTGGCGTTCGCGCGCGTTCTCGTGTAACAGCCGGCCAAATAAGCGGCCGGCGCGGGTGCGTGCGTCGCGTCCGATCCCTCCCGCGTGTGCCGTGGCCGGTGCCGCCCCTGGATAAAAGATGCAGACCGTCCTGATCTCGATCCATCTCATCGTCGTCCTCGGCCTCATCGCCGTGGTACTGCTCCAGCGCTCCGAAGGTGGCCTCGGTCTCGGCGGTGGCGGCAGCGGCGGCGTGTCCGGCTTCATGACCGGGCGCGGTCAGGCGAACGCCCTGACCCGGGCCACCGCGATCCTGGCCGCCCTGTTCTTTGCCACCAGCATGACGCTCGGGGTCCTGTCGCATCGCAGCGCCGCACCGCGGTCGATCCTGGATGGTGCCGGCACATCTCAGCCCGCCAACCAGCCGAACGCCGGCAACCTGCTCGACACCCTTCGGCAGAATCAGGGCGGCGCTCAGCCGGCGGCCCCTGCCGCTCCGACCGCTCCCGTTGCCCCGGCGGCTCCCGAGGCGCCGCAGTCGCGCTGATCTCGGCTGGCGGCAGGCCGCACGAACTTCGTAGGTCCGATTTCGGTCGGGCCTGATCTCCGATCGTCGTTCCGGACGCGATACCCTGCGCCTGCCCTGGCGGCGCGGGGGATAAGCGTTTTTGTGGTTTGGCGAATCGTCCACCCTTGTTTATGGACCGAGGCCCATGACGCGGTACGTTTTCATCACCGGCGGCGTGGTCTCCTCGCTCGGCAAGGGTCTCGCATCGGCTGCCCTCGCGGCCCTGCTCCAGGCGCGCGGCCACACGGTCCGCCTGCGCAAGCTCGACCCCTACCTCAACGTCGATCCGGGCACGATGAGCCCGACGCAGCACGGCGAGGTGTTCGTCACCGACGACGGCGCCGAGACCGACCTCGATCTCGGCCATTATGAGCGTTTCACCGGTCTGCCGGCGACGCGGGCCGACAACATCACCACGGGCCGAATCTACCTCGACATCATCACCAAGGAGCGGCGCGGCGACTATCTCGGCGCCACCATTCAGGTCATCCCGCACGTGACCAACGCCATCAAGGCGTTCGTGCTCGAGGGCAACGAGGCGTTCGACTTCGTGCTGGTCGAAATCGGCGGTACGGTGGGCGACATCGAGGGCCTGCCGTTCTTCGAGGCGATCCGTCAGCTCGGTCAGGAACTGCCGCGCGGCGCCACGGCCTTCGTGCACCTGACTCTGCTGCCCTACATCCCATCGGCCGGCGAGCTGAAGACCAAGCCGACGCAGCATTCCGTCAAGGAGCTTCGCTCCATCGGTATTCAGCCCGACATGCTGCTGTGCCGCTGCGATCGTCCGATCCCCGTGGACGAGCGCCGCAAGCTCGCCCTGTTCTGCAACGTCCGCGAGACCGCCGTCATCGAGGCGCGCGACGTCGATTCCATCTACGACGTGCCGCTCTCGTACCGCGAGGCCGGCCTCGACCGCGAGGTGCTGGCGCATTTCGGCATCGAACCGAAGGGGGAGCCGGACCTGACCCGGTGGAAGACCATTTCGGAGCGCGTACGCAACCCCGAGGGCGAGGTCTCCATCGCCATCGTCGGCAAGTACACGGGGCTGAAGGACGCCTACAAGTCGCTCACCGAGGCCCTGACCCATGGCGGCATCGCCCACCGGGTCAGGGTCAACCTCGAATGGATCGAGGCCGAGGTGTTCGAGCGCGAGGACCCTGCGCCCTTCCTCGAAGGCATCAACGGCATTCTTGTCCCCGGCGGCTTCGGCCAGCGCGGCGCCGAGGGCAAGATCCGGGCAGCCCGCTATGCTCGCGAGCGCAAGATCCCGTATTTCGGCATCTGCTTCGGCATGCAGATGGCCGTGATCGAGGCGGCCCGGTCACTGGCCGGCGTGCCGGAGGCGAACTCGACGGAGTTCGGCGAGACCAGGCAGCCCGTGGTCGGCCTGCTGACCGAATGGTTGCGCGGCAACGAGCTGGAGCAGCGCGCGGCCGCCGGTGATCTCGGCGGCACCATGCGGCTCGGCGCGTATGATGCGACCCTGCACGCCGACACCAAGATCGCCGAGATCTACGGCACAACGGCCATTTCCGAGCGCCACCGCCATCGCTACGAGGTCAACATGGCCTATCGCGAGCGCCTGGAGGCCAAGGGCCTGCGGTTTTCCGGACTGTCGCCGGACGGGCTCCTGCCGGAGACCGTCGAGCATGTCGGCCATCCGTGGTTCATCGGTGTGCAGTTCCACCCGGAACTGAAGTCCCGTCCGTTCGAGCCGCATCCGCTGTTCCAGAGCTTCGTCGGGGCGGCCATCGTCCAGAGCCGGCTCGTCTGAGGAGAGGGCGATGGTCTCGATCTCGGGGCTTCCCGCCTTCCTCGCCTACATGGCGGCGGCCGCTGGGCTCGTCGCACTTTATCTCGTGGTCTACCTGTCGGCGACGGCGCATCGCGAAATCGCCCTCATCCGAGCCAACAACAGCGCGGCGGCCCTGGCGCTCGGCGGAAGCCTCATCGGCTATACCCTGCCGCTGGCGGCCGCGATCGCCAACGCACAGACGATTCTCGACTGCGTGATCTGGGGCCTCGTCGCCCTCGTGGTGCAGATCCTGATCTACTTCGTCGTGCGATTGATCCTGCCCGACCTGTCGCGGCGGATCGAGGCCGGCGAGGTCTCGTCCGCCATCCTCATCGCCGCGTTCTCCCTGGCCGGCGGCCTCGTCGACGCGGCGGCGATGACCTACTGACGCGGTCCGCCGGGCTTCCCGGCGGATTTTTCCTACGCTCGCGCGCTTCCAAGGCGCCATGCCGATGCTAAGCTTCGGCATGGCGCGACAACCCGGTCGCGCGGGAGAGGACCGCGCGTCGCGCCGCATCTGAGATGGCATCGCAGACCGAATCGTCGGCGCCGCGCTCGAAGCGCTCGCAGACCGTCACCCTCGTTCTGCTGGCAGGCGCCGGTGCCACAGCCCTGGCCCTGACGCAGGTCGATCCATCCCAGCGCGAGGAAGATGTCCTCGTCTATCCGACCCCCGAGGCCTGCACGGCCGGCCGTGTTCGCACGGAGGCGGATTGCCGGCGCGACTATGCCACGGCGCTGGCCGCCTACCCGGACTCCGCGCCGCGCTACGGAACGCTCACGGGGTGCGAAGCCCATCACGGGGCGAACCATTGCCTGAATGGCGCCGTCGTCACCGCGGGCGCCACGGGCCAGTTCGTGCCGATCATGGCGGCCTTCCTCCTCGGCCGGCGTCCCGAGCAGGAACTCGCCCCACAGCCGGTCTATGAACACCGCCCCGACGAGGCGGCCCGGGGATTCGTCGGCAGTGGTGGCGGCGGCGGGTACTGCACAGGCTGGGGCGGCCGTGTTGTCACGAGCAGCGGCGGTACGGCATCGAGTGCCCGAGTCGCCTCGTCCGCCGTCCGGCGCGCCAGCTTCGGTGGGTTCGGCGGCACCGGGCGCGGCTTCTCGGCCCATGGTAGCGGTTCGAGCCATGGAAGCGGCGGCTGATGCGCCGCGTTCCCCTCGGGTCCCGGCCCGACTGGCGCGCGACGGCGCGCGCCAACGGCTTCACCTTCCACGGCTCCGACGGCTTGGATTACTGGGACGAGAGCCACGCCTACGGCTTCACCCTCGCGGAGATCGAGGCGGACATCGAGGGGCCGAGCACCGCGCTTCATGCCCTCTGCCTCGCCTTCGTCGCCGACGCGGTGGAAGATGAGCGCATCCTCGCCTCACTGGCGATCCCTGAGCATGCCTGGGACGCGGTGCGGGCGAGCTGGCGGCGGGGCGACCCGTCCCTCTATGGCCGCCTCGACTTCGCCTATGGCGGCATCGACCCGGCCAAGCTCCTCGAATACAACGCCGATACCCCGACCGCCCTCTACGAGACCGGCGTGTTCCAGTGGCTCTGGCTTGAGGACGCGATGGCCTCCGGCCGCCTTCCCCCAGGGGCCGACCAGTTCAACACCGTCCACGAGCGGTTGATCGCGCGGTTTCGCGAGATCGGCGCCGGGGGCGACGTGGCCTTCACGGCCTATGCCGACGCGCCCGAGGATCGCGGCACCGTGGCGTATCTGGAGGATTGCGCGCGTCAGGCCGGGCTCGGAACGCGCTTTCTCGATCTGGCCGACATCGGTCTCGGACCGGACGGCACCTTCGTCGATCGGGTGCTCTGCCCGATCCCGCTGCTGTTCAAGCTCTACCCGTGGGAATGGACTTTCGCCGACCCCTTCGGCACGGCGCTCCACGCCACGCCGACGCGGTTCCTGGAACCGCCATGGAAGGCAATCCTCTCCAACAAGGGCCTGCTCGCCCATCTTTATGCCCGCGAACCCGGCCATCCCAACCTGCTGCCGGCCTTCTTCGAGACCGATCCGGAGAAGGCGAGCCTCGGGCAGTCCTTCGCGCGAAAGCCCCTGTACTCGCGCGAGGGCGCCAACGTGCTGATCCTGCGGGACGGCCAGGTCCTGTCGAATGCCGGCGGACCTTACGGCACCGAGGGGTTCATCCGTCAGGGCTTGGCGGAGCTGCCCGATTTCAACGGCAGGCGACCACTCGTCGGGTCCTGGATCGTCGGGGACGTCGCGGTCGGCCTGTGCGTGCGCGAGGGGGCCGGTCCGGTCACCACCGACACGGCCCTGTTCGTCCCGCATTTCATCGAGGCCGAGTGACGTTGAGATGCGGCTGTCAAACTGCCGGTGCGGACCTATCTGACGGCGACGTGGTATCGGGTCCCGACGCCCCGCGTTCCGCCGCGACCCAGACGGATGCCCGTGTGACCGAAATCCTGTTCTATCATCTGCAGCACCAGCCCCTGGAACGTGTCCTGCCGAGCCTCGTCGAGCGCTCCCTGGCCCGGGACTGGCGGGCGGCGATCCAGGCGGCGAGCGAGGAGCGTCTCCAGGCCCTGGACGATCAGCTCTGGACCTATACCGACGACAGCTTTCTGCCCCACGGTACCGACCGTGACCCGGACCATGCCGGCCAGCCCGTCGTCCTGACCCTCAGGGACACGAACCCCAACGAAGCCGCCATCCGCTTCCTCGTGGAGGGCGCGCCCCTGCCGGCGGACGCCGGCGACTATGCGCGCATCTGCGTGCTGTTCGACGGCAGCGACCAGGACGCCCTCCTGCGCGCCCGTGAGCAGTGGAAGGAGGCCAAGGCCGCCGGACACACCATCGCCTACTGGCAGCAGGACGAGGATGGCCGCTGGCAGAAGAAGGCCTGATGCACGCCCCCGAAGGATACGCCATGCAACGCCTCGCCCTCGGCCTCGCGGCCGTGCTGATCGCCGCCACGCCGCTCATCGCTCAGCCCTCGCCGCATGGAGAGCGTCCGGCGCAGGAAGTGCGAAAGCCCCCCGAAGCGCGGGGGCCCGAAGGGCGCAAGCTGCCCGCCGACGCGGTGACCGAGCACAAGGTCACGTTGCCGGATGGGCGAATCCTGGCTTTCACGGCGCGCGCCGGCAGCCTGCCCCTCGTGGACGAGGCCGGCAAGCTCCAGGCGGAGATTGCCTACATCGCCTACACGATGCCGGGCAAGGAGGGTGCGCCGCGCCCCGTCACCTTTGCCCTCAACGGCGGTCCGGGGGCTGCCTCGGCCTACCTCAACATCGGCGCCCTCGGGCCGTGGCGCCTCCCGGTCGAGGGAGCGAGCATCAGCCCGTCCGCGCCGGTCGATCTGGTGCCGAACGACGGCACCTGGCTCGATTTCACCGACCTCGTCTTCATCGATCCCGTCGGGACCGGCTACAGCCGCGCGGCGGACGGAGACGGTAAGAAGTACTGGACTGTGGAGTCCGACGCGTCGGTCCTGTCCTCGGCCATCGCCCGCTGGCTGCGCGTCAACGAGCGCATGGCGGCACCGAAATTCTTTGTCGGCGAGAGCTACGGCGGGTTCCGGGGGCCGCTCATCGCCGCGAAGCTTCAGGAAGAGATCGGCATCGGCCTGTCGGGCCTCGTCCTGCTCTCGCCGGTCCTCGATTTCGCCTGGCTTCAGACCCCGCGCACGACGCCGTGGGGGCACGTCCTCAAGTTGCCGTCCTTCGCCGCCGCCGCCATCGAACGGGCGGGGGGCACGCCGACACGGGCGACATTGGCCGAAGCGGAGGCCTACGCCACCGGCCCCTACCTCGCCGACCTCCTGAAGGGTCCGTCGGACACCGCCGCTGTGGCGCGCCTCGCCGACCGCGTCGGGGCCCTCGCCGGGCTCGATCCGGCCTTCGTCCGCCGGCAGGCCGGGCGACTCTCGTCGAACGGCGTCCAGCGCGAGATCGGCCGCGACACCGGCCGCGTCGCCAGCGCCTACGACACCGGCGTCACCGGCTGGGACCCCGACCCGGCGGCCTTGTCGTCGGGCTTCGAGGATCCGCTGCTCACGGCCATCCAGGCGCCGCTGACGAGCGCGATGATCGCCCTCTACACGGAGCGTCTGAACTGGAAGGTGGCGGATCTCCGCTACGAACTCCTCAACAACGCGGTCAATCGGGGCTGGACCTGGGGCAGCGGGCGCATGGCGCCGGAGGCCATCGGTACCCTGCGCGGCGTCCTGGCGCTCGACGGCAATCTGCGGGTGCTGGTGGCCCATGGCTTCACCGACCTGGTGACGCCGTACTTCGCCTCGAAACTCCTCATCGACCAGATGCCGGCGTTTGGCGGCGGCCGCCTCGATCTCGCCGTGTACCCGGGCGGACACATGTTCTATTCCCGCCCGGATTCGCGCGCCGCCTTCCATAAGGATGCCGCCGACCTGTTCGCGAAGGCGCTGGACGCGCGGCGGATACCGGGAGGCGACGCCGGCAAGTCTCGATCCAAGGATACGCCGTGATCTCAGACTCCGCGCACCCGTTGCCGCATCTCGGCGCGCTCGTCCTCATCGGATGGGGTCTGTCCGCTTGTACCAGCGTGGAGACACGGGTTCACGAGCCGGTACCGGTGGCGGCACCCGCACCGAGGCCCGCACCGGCGCCCACGTTTTCCGGTCCGGTGCTGACCGGCGACGGCACCTGTACCGGCCCGGTACCTACGACGGCAGCCGCCATCGAGCCCGGCATCGGCGAATGCGATCTGGTGCGCCTCAAGGGTAAGCCGCCGACGGATGTTCTCGTCGGTGAGGGGCGTTCGGGCCGCGAGGTCCAGGTGCTCTACACGGAGCCCGGCGCGAAAGAGCTGTACTTCTTCGTCAACAACCGCCTCGACCGCATCGTGAAGTAGGCGCACCGAGCGTCAATAGCTCGGCACCAGCCGTTCCTCCGGCATCGGCGCCTCCAGATGGAAGCGCAGACCGGCGGGGTCGTATTCGATGGCGACGAGTGCGTTGCATTGCTGAGCCAGCACCCGCTGCAGCAGGGTCGAACCGAAGCCCTTGCGTTCCGGGACGGACACGGTCGGTCCGCCGGATTCCGTCCAATCGAGGTTGAGCGTACGGCCGGTTTCCCCCTGCGTCACCGACCACGTCACGGCGATCCTGCCCCCCGGCTGCGACAGGGCGCCGTGCTTCGCCGCATTGGTGGTCAATTCGTGAAATGCCATTCCGGCCGGTACCGCGAGGTCGGCGGCGAGCTCGATGGCTGGACCATTGAGGACGATGCGCTTGCCATCAGCCGCGTTGTAATGGCCAAGCTCGTTCTGCAGGAGCTCGTGCAGGGGCGCCGTCTGCCAGTAATCTTCCGTCAAAAGCGTATGGGTCTTGCCCAGCGATACGATGCGGTCGGAAAAGGAATGGTAGAACGTGTCGATATTCTTCGTACTGCGCGCCGTGGCCCCGAGGAGACCTTGGACGGTCGCGAGGGTGTTCTTCACCCGGTGATGAAGCTCGCGGATAAGTAGCGCCTGGCGCTCGTGGGTCTTCTCACGTTCCGCAAGATGCGCTTCGACCTCCCATTGCCGGCGCCGCGCCCGCAGGGCCGAGCGTACCGCGCTAGCAAGGACGGCGGGGTGGAACGGGCGTTCGAGAACGGTGACGTTGCCCAGAAGTCCGGTCAGGCGCTCGTCGGGCGTTGCCCCGCGATGGTTGAGAAGCACGAAAGGGAAGTCCGACCAGGTCGGCTGACGCTTCACCCAACCGGCGATGGCGCGACGGTCCGACTTCAGGAGCGCTTCCTCGGTGATGACCGCGCATGCGGCGCCATCGAGCCCGGCGACGAGGTCGGCGAGGTTCGCCGCGATGCGTGAGGCGATGCCGACCTCCTGCAGGATCGCCTGCGCCACCTTCCCGTCCCGGCCGATGGGTGCAAGGATCAGGACGACGGATTCACGAGTCGGCATGAAGACCGCCGAGTTCGGACTTTCCCGTATCCCGGTCGTCGAGGAGGTCGCGGCGGTCGCCGTCGTAGGTGGGCACGCCGGTGAGCACCCCGTGGAACCCCGTCAACGCTTCGCCGACCCGCAGGCCCTTTCGGTCGATCCGGAACTCGCGGATCGTGTCTTCGTGCAATCCGGTGCGCTTCTTCAGCACCGAGAGGGCGCGGCGCACCCGGCCCGAGGCTTCGAAGAACCGCAGCATCACCACGGTGTCGCTGACGTAGGTCAGGTCAACGGGGGATTCCATCCGACCGACCATGCCGTGCTGGGCCAGGATCAGGAGGGTGACCACGCCCTGCTGGTTCAGGTAGGTGACCAGCTCGTGCATCTGCAGCACCAGGGCCGGCTCCCCCGTCATCGCGCTCATGTAGCCCGTGAGACTGTCGATGACGACGATCCGGGCGCCGTCCTCCTCCACGGCGTCGCGGATGCGCGCCGCGAAATCGCCTGGCGAGACATCGGCCGGATCGATCTGCTCGATCCGCAGGCGACCGGCCTCGACGTGGCCGGTGAGATTCATGCCGACGCCGGCCGCACGCCGGAGAAGGATACCGATGGTCTCGTCGAAGGAGAGCACGAGGGCGTGTTCATTCCGTTCGAGGGCCGCAACGAGGAAGCTCAGCGCCAAGGTCGATTTGCCGGCGCCCGAGGGGCCCATCACCAGGGTCGTGGTGCCCCGGTCGAGACCGCCGCCGAGGACGCTGTCGAGTTCGGGGACGTTGCTTGCGACGGACTCGTCCGAAAAAGGAGCATGGCGCCCGGCGGCAACGAGGCGCGGGTGGACGCGCAGGCCGCCCTTCAGGATGGTGAAATCGTGGAAGCCGCCATGGTACTTCGTACCCCGCATTTTAATGACGTGCAGCCGGCGACGGGCGGCGCCGTAGCCCGGGATCACCTGCTCCAGGCGGATCACCGCATGGCTGAGGGAATGCAGGTTGACGTCGTCCGCGCTGAGGTCGTCGAGCATCAACACGGTCGCATTGTTGATGAGGAAGTAGCTCTTGAGGGCCAGCACCTGACGCCGGTAGCGCAGGGCCCCCTGGGACAGCAGGCGGATATCCGAAAGGCTGTCGAACACCACCCGTGACGGCCGCACCCGCTCGATCTCGGCCAGCGCCATCTGCAGGGTCTCGCCGAGTTCGAGGTCGGAGGAGTGGACCAGGCTCTGCTGAAGCTCCGCATCGAGGCTGAGTTCGGGCGGCACCAGTTCGTAGATGTCGATGCCGTCGAGGTTCCAGCCATGGCGCTCGGCCACCGAAAGAAGTTCGCGCCGGCTTTCCGACAGGGTGATGTAGAGTACCCGCTCGCCCAGCTTCACGCCGTCCATGAGAAACTGGAGGCTCAGGGTGGTCTTACCCGCTCCGGGCCGACCCTCGATGAGGTGCGCCCGCTGGGCCGCGTAACCGCCGTTGAGGATCTGGTCGAGGCCCGGCACGCCCGTAGGGATCGGCGCAGCATCGGTGGCGAAGGACATAAACGGACTCGGTCGATCGAGGTGAGAGGTCGTGTGAGGCGAATGAAATGCATCGTCTCCAGCCTAACGCAACAGGCGGCCCGCAGAGGCGTTCCCCCCGTGACGTGAGGGGCCGAGGGCGTAGGCCAGCTCTGAGCCGTGCGGCCGCACACGGCGAACGGACGTGTCGGCGGCTGATCGACCCTTTGCAGACGGCTGAGCGCGCCGTATCACGGCCGGCCTCGGCCGTGCGGGGCGTCCCGTCCGGGTCGGCCCACCCGCGAAGCCCTTTCGAGCCGACGGAGCCGGATCTTCCGATGCGCGAACCGAACGCGATCGACTTCTGGCGCGGGCTCGCCCTCGTCACGATCTTCGTCAATCACATCCCAGGCAACACCTTCGAGCGCTACACCTACTCGCAGTACGGCATCTCGGATGCCGCCGAGCTGTTCGTATTCCTCGCCGGCTGGTCCATCGGCATCGCCACACGGGGGCGGGACGGCTATCCCGAGCCGCGCCTCAAGACCGTTCTGCGGCTGCTGTCGCGCACCATCGAGGTCTATCGGGCGCAGATCACCACCATGGCGCTCGCGCTCGGGATGATCGCCGGCACGGCCCTCGCCCTCGACAACCCGCTGCTCCTCGAATGGCACAATGCCGGTGGATTCTTCGCCGACCCGATCCAGACCATGGTCGGCTTCGTGCTGCTGACGCACCAGCTCGGGTTCTTCAACATCCTGCCGCTCTATGTGGTGCTGCTCGGGATCGCACCGGTCTTCGTCCTCCTCGCCCGGGCGAACAGCATCGCGGCCCTGGCCCTGTCCTTCGGACTTTACGGGGCGAGCCTCGTATTCGCGTGGAACCTGCCGTCCTGGCCCGGGGAGGGAGACTGGTTCTTCGATCCCCTGTGCTGGCAGCTCCTCCTCGTCCTCGGCTTCGTCGCGGAGGACTGGAATCGGCGCTCGCCCTGGCTGCGGACTTGGTCGGTGCGCCTCGTGCCCCTCGGTATAGCCATCGTCGCCACGGGCATCGTCCTGGCAGTCCTCGAGATCCGGCCCGACCCGCTTCTCGTGCCAGAGCCGCGCCTGCTCTTCACCTTCGACAAGACGTACCTGACTCCCGCGCGGCTCATTCACTTCGTCGGGATGCTGCTCGCCTTCCAGACCCTCTACGCCGTGCTGGCGCCACGCCTCGGCCCGGTGACTGGGTACCTCGCCGGCCTCGGGCGCAATTCCCTCGCCGTCTTCTCCATCGGATCGCTCCTCAGCCTCGCCGCGCAACTGGTCCGCTTCTGGACGGGGGGCGGTGTCTTCGTTGACGTTTCCGTCGTAGGATCGGGCGTGATCGCACTGGGTTTCACCGCATGGTTCGTCGAATGGCGCTCCCGCAAGCCGCGGCCCTCCTCGCCGCCAGCCTGACGCTCGCCGTGTCGGGCCTGGCGGCGTGGGCCAATCCGGCTTCCCCGGCGGGCCCGGTCACCGTGGTCTCGCCCCCGAAGCCCGCAGCCGGCAGCGACGGGGCCGAAGCCCTCGACGTGAGTTTGTCGCCCGAATGCCGGGTGCCGGGCTCGAAGCTCTACACCCTGGCACGCCTCGGGGCGGTCAAGCTCGCCCTGCAGGAGAAGCGCTCGGTGCGGGTGCTCACCATCGGTTCGTCCTCGGCCGGGCTCGGGGCGTCGGCGACCTACCCGGTCAAGCTCGAGACCGCCCTGGAGCGCTCCCTGCCCGACGTCGACGTGGTGGTGGAGAGCCGCGGCATGCAGGGCGAGATCGCATCTGGTGCCGCCGAGCGCCTGCGCAACATGGTCGCCGAGGTCGAGCCCGACCTCGTGATCTGGCAGGTCGGCACCCACGACGCCCTCGCGCGGGTGGACGCCGAGGCCTTCGCCAGTGCCCTGGACGAGACCGTGCAATGGATCAAGGGCCACGAGATCGACGTGGTGCTGGTCACGCCGGTCTACACCGCCAGCCTCGCATCCGACGAGTACTACAACAACCTCGTGCGCAAGGTTCAGGAAGTCGCCCTGCGCGAGGGCGTGCCCCTGGTGCAGCGCTACGAGGCGATGCGCTATCTCTCCGGCCAGGGCCAGAAGGGGGAGGGGCACCTCCTGGGCTCGCAGTTCCGCCTCAATGATCTCGGCCTGCGCTGCATGGCCGAGCACGTCACCCGCGCCATCACCCTGTCGCTGCTGCAGGCCGATCCCGCCGTCACCGGAACGGCGAAGCCGCCCGCGGCTGTGATCGTTCCGCCCCGCGACGCTGCAGCGAAGGCGACGTCGCCGCCGCCGCCCGTCCTCATCGCGCCCGGCGATTGACCTTCGCGCTTAACCGCGCCGCAAGGCCCATGCTCTAAACCCGGTTCCGTCGAGCCGGGGAAGCACAGATGGGCATGGCGACGGATCGCATCGCTGCGTCGAACCTCGGTCCCCTCTTGGGGCGCCTGCGCGGAATTTTGGGGCGCCTGCGCGGCATTCGCACCGGACCGGCGCGGGCCGCCCTCGACGTGTTCGCCATCCGCATCGCCTCGGCGGGTTTCGCCTACATTGCCCAGGTGCTGATGGCCCGCCTCATGGGCGGCGCCGAGTACGGAATCTTCGCTGCCGTCTGGGTCTGGATCGGGATCCTCGGCCATTCCGCCACCCTCGGCCTGTCGCAGGGGGCCTGCCGCTTCTTGCCGACCGAGCAGGCCCAGGGCCGGAGCGACGCGGCGCGCGGCTTCCTCGTCGGCGGTGCCATCGTCACGATCCTGGGCGCCCTGCTGCTGGCGGTCGGCGGCCTTCTCGTCCTGCGGGCGGAGGGTACCCTACTGGCCGGTCCCTACGGCGCGCCGATCCTCCTCGCCGCCGCGATCCTGCCCCTGTTCGCCCTGCAGGACTTCTGCGAGGGCCTCGCCCGAAGCCAGAACTGGGCGATCCTCGCCATCGCGCCGCCCTACCTCCTGCGCCAGGGCCTGATCATGGTGGCGATGGTGGGGGCGGTCTGGTCCGGCGCTCCGGCCGAGGCCTGGGTCGCCGTGGCCTGCACCCTCCTGGCAACCGCCATCGCGGTGGCGCTCCAGGCGGGCTGGCTGATCTTCCGCCTGCGAACCGTCTGCCCGTCCGGTCCACGCGTGTATCGATGGCGCCGATGGCTCCGAGCCTGCCTGCCGATCGCGCTGACGGATCTCGCGAGTGCGGGCTTCAATGTCGTCGATGTTGTGATCCTCAGTGCCTTGATGCCGCCGGCCACTGTGGGATTGTATTTCGCCGCGACCCGCATTCAGCAATTCGTCGTCTTCGTGCACTTCGCCGCCTCCGCCGCCACGGCGCAGCGCTTCGCCGCCATCCACGCGGCGGGCGATCGGCCCGGCCTTACCAGCCTCGTCCGCATTCAGGCCAACCTGACCCTGGCGGCGACCATCGTCATCGGGGCCGGTGTCCTCGTGGCCGCCCCCCTGCTCCTCGGCCTGTTCGGTCCGGAATTCCGCGGCAGCCTGCCGATCCTCGCCATCCTCGTCGCCGGCAGCATCGTCGCGAGCGTGTTCGGGCCGGGCGAGGATCTCCTGACCATGCTGGGCGGTGAAGGCGTCTGCGCGGCCATCACCCTCGCGACCCTGGGCCTCGCCGCCGGGCTCTGCTGGGCCCTCATCCCGGCCTACGGCGTGATCGGAGCCGCCCTCGCCATGGCGGTCGCCGGCACCGTGCGGGGACTCGCCATGGCGTTGGCCGCCCGTTCGATCCATGGCCTCGTGACGCCGGTTCGACTCGGCCCCTTCCGGAAGATCGTGCGATGACCGCTCCGAGTCGCCTGCCCGCTCCGTCATCCACCCCGACCTTCGCGATTCTCGATCTGGCCGCCTTGGAGCGGGAGGGGGCGGCCTGGGACGATCTCGTCAGCCGGGCTATGGATCCACATCCGCATTACAGCCGCCACGTCCTGGCTACCCACCGCGCCGCAGGCCTCGCACCCGACGATCTCCGGATCGTGGTGGTCCGCTCCGGCGTACGCCTCGACGCAGTGCTGCCGTTCCGGTCCACCTACGACCTGTGCGGCCTCGGCCGTCCCGTCGCGCAGCCGTTCCTGTCGCCCTTCGTCACCGCCACCCATCCCCTCGTCGGGGACGGTCCGGATTGGCCCGCGACCCTCGCCGCCCTCGTGGCCGGCCTGCGCGCCGCCTCAGGCGGGCGGCCCTGGCGCTGGCCGCTGCTGGCCACCGGGACTCGCCTCGGACAGGCCCTCTGCGCCGCCATGAAAGCCGATGGCTGGGCGCTCGGCGAGGTCGAAGCTTTCGCGCGCCCGATGCTCGATCGACGCCCATCCCACGACGCCTTCGTCACCGACCATCCCCACCGTGCCCGCCTGAAGGACCTCCGCCGACGCCAGCGCCGCCTCTCCGAAGGCGGACACCTCACCCTGGAGACCGCGACGGTCGGCGACGCCCTGGCCGCCGCCGTCGAGACCTTCCTCGCCCTCGAGAAGATCAGCTGGAAAGGCGCGGCCGGCAGCGCCATGGCCTGCCGGGCGCCGCATGCCGCCTTCGCCCGGGCATTGTTCTCCGGAGGCGGGGGACCCGTGAGCGCGCGCGCCGATACGCTTGCGCGCGACGGACGGCCGCTCGCCGTCAGCCTCGCCCTCCTGGCCGGGGGAACCGCCTGCCTCCTGAAGACCACCTACGACGAGGCCGAGCGGGCCGGGGCGCCGGGCCTTGTCCTTGAAGCCGAGATCGTGCGCGTGCTGCACGAGACCGCCTTCGCCGAGCGCCTCGACTCGGCGACCCTCGCTGGATCGGCCCTGGAGAGCCTCTACCCCGACCGCGAGACCATCGCGGAGATCGTCGGCGTTCCGGATGGCGGGCGCGGGCTCGTGTCCTTGGAGCGGCGGGTGCGCCTCGCCCGGTTCGAGCACGCGGCGAAAGCCGGTGCGAAGCGGCGTCTGGCCGAGAGTGCGATGGCTCAGAGGTTGATGGGCCGCCGCTGACGCCCCACATCGTGCCTCGCGACTGGCCCACATCGGTTCGCCAGACAGGAGCGCCGTATGTTTCGCCCGACCCTCGCCCTCACCGGAGCCTTGTTCCTCGCCATGACCACAGCGTCTTCCGCCGCCGAGACCGTGACCCTGCCCTCCGGGCTCCAGTACCGCGACGAGGTCGTGGGTACCGGCCCCGAGCCGAAGGCCGGCCAGAAGGTCAACGTCCACTACACCGGCTGGCTCGACGACAACGGCAAGCCCGGGAAGAAATTCGACTCGTCGCGGGACCGCGGTACGCCTTTCAGCTTCACCCTCGGCGCCGGCCAGGTCATCGCGGGTTGGGATGCCGGCGTCGCCACCATGAAGACCGGTGGCAAGCGCACTCTCATCATTCCGCCCGATCAGGGTTACGGCGCACGCGGCGCAGGCGGTCTGATCCCGCCCAACGCCACCTTGATCTTCGACGTAGAGCTCCTCGGCGCCAAGTAGGTTCGACTGCCCCCAGGGACTTTTGAATGCGGGAAAGGCCGGATCAGGATGTCCTGGTCCGGCCTTTCTGTTTGGTCGCATGCGCAACCTGTTCGATCGCTTCGCGGGGCGGTTCTAACGCTTGCCCTGGCACCGCGCAGACTGGCTGATCCTGTCTCCGCAACCACGTCGGAGGGAGACAGGATCAGCGAAGTCGTCGGCGTCATTCGCCCGAGAGGGCGGCCTTGGTGCGGGACCACCAACCGGCGCGCTTGGGCCGATCGGGATCGAACGGCGTCAACACGACGGCGACCGGCTCCGGGGACGGAGCCTGTGCCGCGGCGGCGGACTCGGATTCTCGCACCGGGGAGGCTTCGACGGCCGGACCGGTATCGGCGGGGGCCTCCGCAGCAGCCTCGGACATCGGTTCGGATGTCGGTAATGCCACCGGCAAATCCACGGCCACCGGCTCGGCGCTGGACTGCATCGCCTCGGCCACCGCTTCCGCGTTCACCGGCTCCTCGCCAGCGAAGGCCGTCGGGGCATCGGCCACCGTCTCGGGCTCGTAGTCCTCGGCATCGTCGCCCGACGTCCCGTTCGGAATCTCGCCGTTCGAAGTCTCGCCGTTCGAGGCCTCGCGCGAACGACCGTCACGGTCGCGGCCGCGGCCGCCGCGGCGGCCCCGGCGGCGGCGGCGGCCGGAGCCGTCATCGTCGCCGCTGCTGGCAGCCTCGGGCTGGCTTTCGCCGTCCGCAGTGCCCTCGTCACCCTCCGTCTGCGCGGTCGCGCCGGGTTCGTCGGACTCGTCTTCGTCGGTTTCGGAGCGACCTTCGTCTTCGCCGCCGGCCTGGGCGCCATTCTCCTGGCGTCCACCACGACGGCGCCGGCGCCGGCGGCGTCCGCCACGACCTTCCCCGCTTTCGCTCGTTCCCTCGCGGACCTCTTCGGTCTCGGTTCCCTGCGCCTCGGTCTCCGCCTCGATCTCGGCGGTCTCGACCGCCTCGTCCTCGAACTCCTCGTCGTCCTCGGTCTCCATCGCCGGGTTGATGGCGATGGCGCGAACGCCCGTGATGGCGCCTTCGGCGCGCACGGCCGGCTCGCCGCGATCGAGCTGGAACGCTGCCGTGGTGGCGAGACGCTCGTCGGCCGCGATGGTCACGGTGACGCCGAACCGTACTTCCAGTTCGTGCAGGTGGCCCCGCTTCTGATTGAGGATGTAGAGGGCCGCCTCCGTGCGGGTGCGTAGGACGAGGTTGTGCGAGGCGCTCTTGAGCAGCGATTCCTCGATGGCGCGCAGGATCTGAAGGGCCACCGATGCCGTCGCCCGCACGAAGCCCGAGCCGCCGCAATGGACGCAGGGCAGCGACGAGCTCTCGAGCATACCGGTGCGGATACGCTGCCGGCTCATTTCGAGGAGGCCGAACGGCGAGATGCGGCCGACCTGGATGCGGGCGCGGTCGTTCTTCAGGCACTCGTTGAGTTTCTTCTCGACGGCGCGGTTGTTGCGCTTCTCCTCCATGTCGATGAAGTCGATGACGACAAGGCCGGCGAGATCGCGCAGGCGCAGCTGGCGGGCGACTTCTTCCGCCGCCTCCAGGTTGGTGCGGAGCGCCGTGTCCTCGATGTCGTGCTCGCGGGTCGAGCGGCCCGAGTTCACGTCGATGGAGACCAGCGCCTCCGTCGGGTTGATGACGAGGTAGCCGCCGGACTTGAGCGTGACGTGCGTCGAGAACATCGCGTCGAGCTGCTGCTCGACCCCGTGGCGCGCGAAGATCGGGGTCGGGTCGCGATACGGCTGCACCACCTTGGACTGGCCGGGCATGAGCATGCGCATGAAGTCGCGTGCCTCGCGGTAGGCCGCGTCGCCCGCCACCAGGATGTCGTCAATGTCTTTGTTGTAGAGGTCGCGGATGGCGCGCTTGATGAGCGAGCCTTCCTCGTAGACCAGAGCCGGAGCGGAGGACGACAGCGTCAGCTCGCGCACGCTCTCCCACAGGCGCATGAGGTATTCGAAGTCGCGCTTGATCTCCGGCTTGGTGCGGGACGCGCCGGCCGTGCGCAGGATGACCCCCATGCCCTCCGGCACCTCCAGATCCTGGGCGACCTCCTTGAGGCGCTTGCGGTCGGCGGCGCTGGTGATCTTGCGCGAGATGCCGCCACCGCGGCCGGTGTTGGGCATCAGCACCGAATAGCGGCCGGCGAGCGACAGGTAGGTGGTGAGCGCGGCGCCCTTGGTGCCGCGCTCTTCCTTGACGACCTGCACCAGGATGATCTGGCGGCGCTTGATCACCTCCTGGATCTTGTAGTGCCGCCGATAAGTGCGCGGACGCTCTGGGATCTCGGCCAGGGCGTCGCCGTTGCCGCCGACCTGGGCGATTTTGGGCTCGCGTTCGCCGTCCTCGCCTTCGTGATCCTCGTCGTCGTCCTCGTCCGAATCGTCGTCCTCGTCGGAATCCTCATCCGAATCGTCGTCGTCTTCGTCCTCCTCATCGGACTCATCCTCGTCGGATTCGTCCTCTGCGGTCTCGGCGGGTGTCGAGCCGCTAGGCGCCGTGACGGGCTCGGCGGACCCACCCATGGGCGCGGCCTCGAGGTCGATCTCGGCGGCCGGCTCGACGTGGGGCTCCACGTGGGGCTCGGTGGCGACGTGCGCTTCGGCAGTGACGTGCGGCTCCGGGGCCGAGTCGGTTTCGGCCGCGGAACCGTCCGCCGCGGGGGCCTCGTCGGCATTCGCCTGGGCTGCGGCTTCCTCGGTGGATTCCACGGCGTGCTCGGCCTGCGCCAGTTCGGCGGACGCGTCGCCGCCCGTCTCGGCCGAATGCGCCCCGTGGGCCTCGGTCACGTCGGACCCGGACACCGTCTGCTCGCCGGCGCTCACGGCCGAACCGTCGGTCTCCGACGACGGATCCGCGACGCTCACGGTCTCGGAGGTCTTGGCGGAAGCGGCCTCGGCACGGCGGCCGCGCGAGCGGCGGCGGGGCTTGCGCTCCTCGCGCTCGCGGTGCTCCTCGGCGTCGCGCGCCTCGTCCTCCAGCAGGGCCTGCCGGTCGGCGAGGGGGATCTGGTAATAATCGGGGTGGATCTCGCTGAAGGCGAGGAAGCCGTGGCGATTGCCGCCGTATTCGATGAAGGCCGCCTGGAGCGAAGGCTCCACCCGCGTCACCTTGGCGAGGTAGATGTTACCGCGAAGCTGGCGCCGGTTGGCGGCCTCGAAGTCGAATTCCTCGACCCTAGAGCCGTGGACCGTGACGACCCGGGTCTCCTCCGGGTGCATCGCATCGATGAGCATCTTGTTGTTGTTGGCCATGACGAACTTTCGACAGGGCGGTCGACGTCGTTCTCCTCGAACCGAGCGGCTCCCGTGGCGTGCCGCCCCGTCCCGGCCCATCGGGCCGGACGGTCAACGCGCGCGACGACCCGAAAACGTGGATCGCGGGAACTGTGGGGAAGGGATTGCCGTCAACCGCCTTTGGGCGCCGGTGATCGGCGCGCGTGGGGTTGATCCTGGCCAGGGCCGACGGGACTGCGGCGCCACGCGAAACGCGCATGCGTCGAACACGAGCAACGGCAACCGATGCTGTGTGTCCTCCCATCCTCTCCCTGACCTCGCGAAGACTCTTTGGGCCGGATACCGCCGGCCACGGATTTCGAAGAAGGCCGCGAGCCGAGCGGCCGCAGCTTGAACCGTCACCTGCCCGGCTCATGGAGCACCGGCGAGCATGGCGCGGGAACCGACGGCGAAGACGCCCGAGTAAGATCTCGAAACGCCCGCGGGCCGCGGAGCATACCGCACGGCACCGGGAAGGGTACAGGTTCATTACAGATCGTCGCAGGGATTTGGCAAGATGGAAACGCGGTGCGTCCCGCGATAAGTCCCGTTCCTATTGTGACGAAGGCGCCCCTGACGCACATCCCGTCCCGTAGCCGCGTGCCCCCGGCGGACGAGGGATTCCATCTGTGGTCTTCACCGGCCGGGCGCCCGGCCCGCTGGAGTTTCCGGGAGGGGAATGCAGCGATGGATGGCGACGCGACATTCAGCCTTGCGAACGATCAGGGTCGCGCCCGCCGCGCCGCCGAAGCGCTGTTCGCGTCGGTAAGGCGTGACCTCGTGCCGATCCTGCCCGCCTCCGCCGAAGTGCTGCACGTCGGTGCCACGGCGATTCCAGGGTGCCTGACCAAGGGCGACCTCGATGTGGCCGTGCGGGTCGATGCGGACGACTTCCCCTCCGTGGAGGCGACCCTGGCCGCGCGTTTCCCCCGCAACGCGGGATCGATCCGTACAACCGACTTCGCCGCCTTCGCGGATGCCGGTGCGTCGCCTGCCCTCGGCATCCAGGTGACGACCCGGGGCGGGGATTTCGATGTGTTCCATTGCTTCGCCGCGGCCCTGCGCGCCGATTCGACCCTGGTCGCGGGTTACAACGCGCTGAAAATCCAATGCGACGGCGGGCCGATGGACGCGTACCAAGCGGCGAAGAACGTTTTCATTGCCGACGTTCTGCGTTCGCGATTCCTGTGACCTGCGCGGGTGTCGCGCCCCGGCCACAACCCGGCGCAAACCGTCGCCGCGGCACAAGGAACAGTTAACCATCCCGGTCGTATCGCTTAACCGGACGCCATCAGGAACCGGAACGCCGGACCCATGCTCGCATCGCATCGCTGGATTCGCCGCCGCCTGCTTCGGTCGATGATCCTAGCGGTGAGCTTCGTCCTCATCGCCGGCCCGTCCGTGCGTGCTCAGGACGGCGACAGGACGGCCCGGGCCCCGGCGGCGGTGGCCATCGCGGCGGAGCTGTCGAACGGCGGCCCCGGCATCACGAAGCTCACCCTGACCCTGTCGAAACCCATCGAAGCCCGCGCCTTCGTCATGGAACGACCCGACCGTGCCGTCATCGATCTGGCCGAGGTGAACTTCCAGCTCGGCGCGGAGACCGGGCGCAAGCGCGAAGGCGTTGTGTCCTCGTTCCGCTACGGTTTGTTCGCACCCGGCCGCTCCCGCATCGTCGTCGATCTGGCGCAGACCGCCACCGTCGGGAGGATCGAGACGGTGACCCGGCCCCGCGATGGCGCCGTGCTCCTCACCGTCGAGTTCCAGCGCAGCGACCGCGAGGGCTTCAAGCGCGCCGCCGTGGCCAGCGATCCCGCGCCCCAACCCCGCAAAGCCATGGCCCCGGTCGAGCCGATGGATGCTCGCCCGCTCATCATGGTCGATGCGGGCCACGGTGGCACCGACCCGGGCGCCATCGCGGCGACCGGCGTGTTCGAGAAGGACATCGTGTTCGGGTTCGCCCAGGCCCTGGTCACCCGCCTCGAATCGGGTGGCCGCTACCGGGTGCGGATGACCCGCGACCGTGACGTGTTCGTGCCCCTGTCCGAGCGGGTCCGCATCGCCCGCGAGGCCAAGGCCGACCTGTTCGTCTCGATCCACGCCGACTCGATTCAATCCGCCCCGCAGGTGCGGGGTGCGACCATCTACACCGGTTCGGAAAAGGCCACGGACGCCGAATCGGCGCGTCTGGCCGAACGCGAGAACCGGGCGGACGCCGCCGCTGGTACGGAATCGAACGAGGGCCCGGGGCACGTCGCCGACATCCTCCAGGAACTGACCCTGCGCGAGACCCGCACCTTTTCCTCGGGCTTCGCCAAAGGTCTCATGACGCAGCTCGGGCCGGTGATGGAGATGAGTCCCAAACCCCACCGCGAAGCCGGATTCATGGTCCTGCGCTCGCCGGACGTACCCTCGGTGCTCGTCGAACTCGGCTACCTGTCGAGCAAGCGCGACCTCGACCTCCTGCAGTCGGACGCCTGGCGTGCCGACGTCACCGGCGGCATGGCCAAGGCCATCGACGCGTTCTTCGGCAGCCGCACCTCCCTGACCCGGCCGAACCCGCCCCGGCGCTCGGCGGCAATCGCCCCAGTTTCACCATAGAATGAGAGTGAAACCGGGGCTCACGGCGCCCCGGTCCAACCGACGTCGCGAGTTCGACGGGAACGGCCGCGCGGGAAGCCCCAAGCGAACGCCGCCCTTCCTCATGCCCGCTGCCCGAACGGTGGCGAGCCGAGTCCAGGCCGGACCGGCGGCAGATCCAGCGACGAACGGGACCCGGATGCGCATCATCCTTCGTTTCTTCGGCTTCCTGTTCAGCATCGGCGCGATGTTGTTCGTGGTCGCCTCGGCCGCCGGGGCGTTCTTCTACTGGAAGTACAGCCAGGACCTGCCCGACCACGCGGCCCTCGCCAATTACGAGCCGCCGGTGATGAGCCGGGTGCATGCCGCCGACGGCTCGCTGCTGGCCGAGTACGCCACCGAGCGCCGGCTCTATCTGCCTATCCAGGCCATGCCGAAGATCGTGGTTGCGGCCTTCCTCTCGGCCGAGGACAAGAACTTCTACAAGCACGGCGGCGTCGACCCCGAGGGGCTCGTGCGCGCGGCCCTGACCAACTTCAAGAGCGGCAAGAAGCAGGGCGCCTCGACCATCACCCAGCAGGTCGCCAAGAACTTCCTTTTGTCGCCGGAGCAGACCTTCGAGCGCAAGGCCAAGGAGGCGCTCATCGCCTTCCGGATCGAGGCGGCGTACTCGAAGGACAAGATCCTCGAGCTCTACCTCAACGAGATCTTCCTCGGTACCATCGTGCCGGGACGCAACCTGCACGGCGTCGCCGCCGCGGCGCTGGATTATTTCGGCAAGTCCGTTCACGAACTGACCATCAACGAGGCGGCCTATCTCGCCGCCCTGCCGAAGGGGCCGAACAATTACCATCCCTATCGCCAGACCCAGAAGGCCCTGGACCGCCGCAACGAGATCATCGGGCTGATGGCCCAGAACGGGTACATCACCAAGGAGGAGGGCGAGGCCGCCCGCAAGATGCCGCTCGGCGTCAATCCGCGCGTCGCCTTCGCCAACGCTGCCAACGCCAACTACTTCACCGAAGAGGTCCGCCGCGAGATCGCCGAGCGCTACGGCGAGAAGAAGCTTTACGAAGGCGGCTTGTCCGTGCGCGCCACCCTCGACCCGAAGATGCAGGCCTGGGCTCGCAAGTCCCTCGTCGACGGCCTGATCCGCTACGACCAGTCCCATGGCTGGCGCGGGGCGCAGGCCAAGGTCGACCTCGTCGGCCGCGATTGGGGTCTGGCCGTGGCCGAAGTGCCGGGTCTCGGCGACGTGCAGCCCTGGCGCCTCGCCGTGGTGCTGAGCACGAGTGGTGGCGCCGCGCAGATCGGTCTCCAGCCCCGGCGCGAGGCGTCCGGTCAGGTCTCGAAGGACCGCGAGACCGGCACCATCGCGGCCGAGGGCACTCGCTGGACCGGCCGTTCGCCGGCCGCCGCCCTCAGCGCCGGCGACGTGGTCTACGTCGAGGCCATGGACGGCGGGCGCAGCACCTATCGCCTGCGTCAGCGTCCGGAGGTCTCGGGCGCCATCGTGGCCATGGACCCCTACACGGGTCGGGTCCATGCCATGGTCGGGGGCTTCTCGTACGACGAGAGCCAGTTCAACCGGGCGACGCAGGCGATGCGCCAGCCGGGCTCGTCGTTCAAGCCCATCGTCTACTCGGCGGCCTTGGACAACGGCTACACCCCGTCCTCCATCGTGCAGGATTCGCCCATCACCATCGAGGCCGGCCCCGGCCAGGAGGCGTGGACGCCCTCGAACTACGACGGCAAGTCCGGTGGCCCGCACACGCTCCGCTACGGCATCGAGCACTCGAAGAACCTGATGACCGTGCGACTCGCCAAGGATGTCGGCATGCCGCTCATCGCCGAGTACGCCCGCCGCTTCGGCGTCTACGACGACATGCTGCCCGTGCTGCCCATGTCGCTCGGCGCCGGCGAGACCACGGTCATGCGCATGGTCACCGCCTACTCGATGCTCGCCAATGGCGGCCGGCGCATCCGCCCGACCCTCATCGACCGCATCCAGGACCGGGTCGGCGAGACCATCTACAAGCACGATGCCCGCAAGTGCCTCGGCTGCGACGCGGAGAAATGGTCCGGCCAGGACGAGCCGAAGCTCGTGGACGATTCCGAGCAGGTCCTCGACCCGCTCACCGCCTACCAGATGGTCTCGATCATGGAGGGTGTGGTCCAGCGCGGTACCGCCACCATCCTGAAGCAGGTCGGCAAGCCGCTGGCCGGCAAGACCGGCACCACCAACGACGCCAAGGACGCGTGGTTCGTGGGCTTCTCGCCGGACCTCGCGGTGGGCGTCTATCTTGGCTTCGACAAGCCGCGCTCGCTGGGTGACCGCGCCACCGGCGGCGGCCTCTCGGCCCCCATCGCCCTCGACTTCCTGAAGCAGGCCCTGAAGGACAAGCCGCCGACGCCGTTCCGCGTGCCGCCCGGCATCAAGCTCATCCGCGTCTCGGCCTCGTCGGGCATGCGCGCCGGCTCCGGGGAGGGCGCCGGCACCCTGCTCGAGGCGTTCAAGCCCGGCACCGCGCCGCCCGACGCCTACGTGGCGGCGCCCGCCAACAACAACGCTCCCCCGTCGGGCGGAGCGGTGCCGCCCGATGCCGACCGCGCCGCCCAGGCCGGCGGACTCTACTGACGAGCGACGCTGCGAGACCGACCGGACCCCTGTCCCGGCCGGTCTCGCGTCTCAAAACCCCTTGCGCGCGAGGGCCATGGCCGCGAGCTTGTCGATATCGAACCCCGCCTGCGGCACCTCCACCATGAAGCGCTCGGCGATCTGCGAGACGACGAAGTCCGGCCGCACCCGACTGATGGTGTTCCAGTCGATGCTGGTGGACCACATGACGTGCACCTCGCGAAACGTATCGGCCAGCATCGGCGTCAGGGTGCCGGTGGCGTTGTTGGCCGTGTGATGGGCGTAGGAATCGCCGAACAGCACGAGGCGGCGTGGATCGGCCTCCGGTGAGTCGTTGCGAAAGATCGCGTGGGCGCCGATATGCGCATCCCGACCGCGGCCTTCCGCTTCGAACGCCGTGATCAGGTCATTGGCGTAGACCCGCCGCGCCGCGCTTTCGAACAGGCACGGTTCGGCGATTTCGCAGCGGACCGGCTCGAACTTCGCGCCGAGGTCGCCGCCGTAGACGTGGGGTGAGCCCATGCGACGCGCGGCGATGTCGTAGCGCGGGCGCACACCGAGATGCCGACAGATCTCCGCATAGGCGAGCCAGCCGCCGGCGAAGGTCCAATGCGTGTCGGTGTGCCGGTAGAGCGCTGTGTCCCGCGCCCGCGCCCGGAACGGCCGTACGAGATCGACGAGGGATCGGCGGGCGGGCGACAGGCGCAGCCACCGCTCCAGGCGCACGGCCGGAGACCGGGCGGGATCGACGACGAGACCATCGAAGCCGTGGTCGTGAATCGCGAGCTTTTCCGGGGCGACGACGTGGGCGTAGCGGATGCCGCGTCGTGCGAGGCGCCGGGTCCGTTCCTCCAAAAGGCGGCGCCAGCGCCAGAGCTTGGCCCTCGGGAAGCCGGGCATGCCGTACTGCGCCTGGACGTCGTTGCTGCCGCCCGTCAGGAACAGCCAGTTGTCGCGCCCGATATGCACATCGGGGTGGCTCGATACGGACGGCGCGACGGCGGCTGTGAGGCTCATGCCCGCTGTCTAGACGCAGGCGCCTGCAGGTGCACCCTCTTCCGCCATGACCTCAATGGTGATGGTGTGGGGCCGGAGCGGCAGGCCCGGCCGCGTTCGGGCTCGTCGCGCCGATCGGCGCCACTGCGAAGGTGACCGGCACGGTGCCGGCGCGCTCGAAGCTCAAGGTCCCGGAAACGGGCTCGCCCACCTTCGGCGCGGCCTTGAGATCCTCGAACATGAGGTGGAGGCCGCCCGGTTTCAGCTCGATGGTCTGGCCCGGCCCGATGGGCAACCCCTCCGGCACCGGCGCCATCTTCATGACGCTGCCTGCCATGGTCATGGAATGGATCGCGCCGCGGCCCGCAGTGGCGATGGCCGCCCCCGTGAGGCGGTCGGCCTGCGTGCCCGTGTTGGTGACGCGGACGTAGCCGCCCGCGACTTTGGCGCCCCCCGGCGTCGCCCGCATCCATGGCGTCTCGATGCGCAGGGCCCCGGCCATGACGGGCTCGGTGGCGCGGGCCTGGGCAGCGAGACCGAGGGTGGCGACCGACAGGGCGAAGCAGAGGACGGAGCAGATACGTTGGGTCATCGAAGTGGTCCGTAGGTAAGGCGGAGGGACGAGGCGAGCGGGCTCCAGCCCGGGGCGGTCGACGCGCGACGACCATGCGCGCAAATCGATCGTGCGCAAGAGCACTTCGTCGGCGCACCGTACGAGACCGCGATGACCCACGGGCATTCGTGTCCGGCAGTCTCCTCCACGCAGGGCCGGGCCGACGATGGGCCGCAGGGAATCATGCGGTGCTGACAATGCTTTATGAGACCTCTTTGTCCCGTGCCCTGCTTGGTTCCCGTAGGGCCCGATGTGTGGGATCGATAGTGCCCGAGCGGGCCGCAGCCCGGATCACGCCCGCATTGGCCCTGTGGCGGAGGCGATACGCTCGCGCGGAAGTCATCGCGAAGTCCGCTGGCGCCATATTCTAGCCCGGCCGCCATGAGTTCTTAACCCCACCCCGACACGTTCGCGGCAAGGGGTGGTCCGAATCCGGCGCATGGCGTCGGCGGCCGGGCCCCCGACGCCGCACCCTACGTCAGATCAGAGTTCGCCCGATGCTGAAACAGGCTCTCCATCCCCGGTCCCTCGGCCTCGCCCTCGCCGCGTCCGTCGCCCTCGTGGGCCACGCGGCGTCCGCCCGCGAGCAGGGCGGGTTCGCCCAGGCCGAGTGGGCGCAGGACTACGCCGCGCCGACCACCATGCAGGTGCGGCGTTCCTCGACGCCGATCCTGTCTCCCCAGACCATCGCGGCTTCCGAGCAGACCATCGAGCGTTATCGGGACATCGTGAACCGCGGCGGCTGGAAGCCGGTCTCGGGGGCCGACCGCCTGCGCATCGGCGCCAAGGGGCCGGCGGTCGGCGCCGTCCGCCAGCGCCTCATCGTCTCCGGCGACCTCGATTCGGCGTCCGGCGGCTCGGGCGTCTACGATTCCTACGTCTCGGCCGGCGTGAAGCGCTTCCAGGCCCGGCATGGCCTGAGCCAGACCGGCGCCATGAGCATGGCAACGCAGCAGGCCATGAACGTGCCGGCCGACATCCGCCTGCACCAGCTCGAAATCAATGTGCAGCGTCTGCGCTCCTACGCAGGTAACCTCGGCAACCGCTTCGTCATCACCAACATCCCCGCCGCCCTGGTGCAGACGGTGGAGAACGGTCAGGTCGTGACCCTGCACGCCGCCGGCGTCGGTAAGATCGATCGCCAGTCGCCGATCATGAACACCAAGGCGACGCAGATCAATTTCAACCCGTTCTGGACGGTCCCGGCTTCCATTGTGAAGAAGGACCTCATCCCCAAGATGCAGAAGGACCCGAACTACCTCACCGAAAACAAGATCCGCATCTTCACCGGCGAGACCGAAATCTCCCCGGCTTCGGTGAACTGGAACTCGGACGAGGGCACGCGCTACCGCTACCGCCAGGATTCGGGTGCCGACTTCAACTCCATGGGCATCGTGCGGATCAATATCCCGAATCCGCACGGCGTGTTCATGCACGACACCAACTCCAAGGGCGTCTACGGCGACGATTTCCGCTTCATCTCTTCGGGCTGCGTGCGCGTGCAGAACGTGCGCGAGTACATCACCTGGCTTCTCAAGGACACGCCCGGCTGGGGTCGCGATCAGGTGGAGCAGGCCATTGAGAGCGGCAAGCGCGTCGACGCCACCCTCAGCACCCCCGTGCCGGTCTACTGGACCTACATCACCGCCTGGGCGACCCCCGACGGTTCGGTGCAGTTCCGCGACGACATCTACAAGCGCGACGGCGTGAACGTGCCGTCCACCCTCTCGGCCCCGACTCCCGTGGCCAGCGCCGAGCAGGTGCCAAGCTTCGAGCCGGGCGACGAAGAGAACTAAAGGTTGAGACGCAGCGCGCACAGCTCGCTGAGTGGCATCCGCAAGCACTGACTCAGGCGGCGGGCGAGGTATCGTCCGCCGTCTTCGCATGTCAGGCTTCGGCATGTTACGCTTCGGATTGCGCGATGTACCGGCGCGTTTCGATTTCCGTCGTTCGAGCGAACGCGATCGCCGCTTGCGCGTCGTAAAGGTCGCCGCCCTCGCTCTCGTAGAAGATACCGCCGGTCACGTGGGCATAGGCTGCCCCCGCGATATTGACGCCGCACGCATTCGCAAAGCCGACAAACCTGAAATCGAGGGCGCAAGTCCAGGGACCGCCGAAATCCGTATCCAGGTCCATCTCGACAGTTTCCGCAGCGTCGTCGGTGCCGACAGGACAGCACTCGAAGCCGGCCTCCTGCCCTTCCCGGTGCGCGGGTAGATGGCCGCCCAGATCGTCGACGCGCCTGTCCGCTTCACTATCGAGGACGAGATCGAAGCCGATTGCACGGATGGCTGCCTGCCACTCGCCGACGGTCGTGAGGCGGCGGTTGCCGAGAACGGTTGCAGATAATGACATCGGAACATCCTTCCGTGTCGGATCGCCCGATGACGCGGCTTCCCACGAGTTATGGCTGAGGCGGAACGACGCGATTGCGTCGAATCGATTTCACAACCAGAAGTAAGTTCTGTGTTTGTTCGTGTGATGTCGAGCGTACTCCGCCCTGCGGATCGTGGCTCGCAACGGTGCATCGGCCCAGCTTCGCGAACCCGCCGTGGGAAGGAATTTCAAATTTTTTCCAAGGACGCTGCAAATTAGCTGCGCTTGGCCTCATCCCGCCGCACGTGTAGTAAATTGCCCATCGAGCGTCCGCCCGCCTTACGCCAGCGGATAACGGACGCCTTCGCCCGTTCAACAAATCGAGGCCTTCCATGAGCGCCGGTACCGTTGCCGACAAGCACTTCTCGAATTCCTTCTTCAATGCGTCGCTCGCCGACGCCGATCCGGAAGTGGCCGCCGCCGTCGGTCAGGAACTCGGGCGCCAGCAGCACGAGATCGAACTCATCGCCTCCGAGAACATCGTCTCCAAGGCGGTGCTGGAAGCGCAGGGCTCGGTTCTCACCAACAAGTACGCCGAGGGCTATCCGGGTCGCCGCTATTACGGCGGCTGTCAATTCGTCGATATCGCCGAAAACCTCGCCATCGAGCGCGCCAAGCGCCTGTTCGATTGCGGCTTCGCCAACGTGCAGCCGAACTCGGGTTCGCAGGCGAACCAGGGCGTGTTCATGGCGCTCATGCAGCCGGGCGACACCTTCCTCGGCCTCGATCTCGCCGCCGGCGGCCATCTCACCCATGGCGCGCCCCCGAACGTCTCGGGCAAGTGGTTCAAGCCCGTTTCCTACACCGTGCGTCGCGACGACCAGCGCATCGACATGGAGCAGGTCGAGGCGCTGGCCCACGAGCACAAGCCCAAGGTGATCATCGCGGGCGGCTCCGGCTACCCGCGCCACTGGGACTTCGCCAAGTTCCGTGAGATCGCCGATGCCGTCGGTGCCTACTTCTTCGTCGATATGGCCCACTTCGCCGGCCTCGTCGCCGCCGGCGTGCACCCGTCGCCGTTCCCGCACGCCCACGTGGCCACCACCACGACCCACAAGACCCTGCGCGGCCCGCGTGGCGGCATGATCCTGACGAACGACGAGGCGCTCGCCAAGAAGTTCAACTCGGCGATCTTCCCCGGCCTGCAGGGCGGCCCACTCATGCACGTCATCGCCGGTAAGGCGGTGGCCTTCGGCGAGGCCCTGAAGCCCGAGTTCAAGATCTACGCGCGTCAGGTCATCGAGAATGCCAAGGCGCTCGCGGACACCCTGATGTCGGGTGGCTACGACATCACCTCGGGCGGCACCGACAACCATCTGATGCTGGTCGATCTGCAGAAGAAGGGCCTCACCGGCAAGGCAGCTGAAGCCGCGCTCAGCCGCGCCGACATCACCTGCAACAAGAACGGCGTGCCGTTCGATCCGGCGAAGCCCACCATCACGTCCGGCATCCGCCTCGGCACCCCGGCCGGCACCTCGCGCGGCTTCGGCGTCGCCGAGTTCAAGCAGATCGGTGGCTTCATCGTCGAAGTGCTCGACGGCCTCGTGGCCAAGGGCGAGGCGGGTGACGCCGAGATTGAAGCGGCCGTGAAGCAGAAGGTTCACGCGCTGACCGATCGGTTCCCGATCTACGCATGAGCCGCACGGCGGTGTTCGCGCTTAACGCGTGCACTGCAACAGGCTAAGGAGGGCGGCCGGGGGTCACGTGATCCGCGGCCGTTTCTCGTTTCTCCGCGCCCACACAGGTGTCCGCCCGATGCGCTGTCCCTATTGCAGCGGCCCCGACACCCAGGTGAAGGACTCGCGCCCCACCGACGATGCGATCCGCCGGCGGCGGGTCTGCCCGGATTGCGGTGGCCGCTTCACCACCTTCGAGCGGGTGCAACTGCGCGAGCTCACCGTGCTCAAGCGCTCGGGCAAGCGCGTGCCGTTCGACCGGGACAAGCTTCAGCGCTCCATCGGCGTGGCGCTCCGCAAGCGGGCGGTCGACCCCGAGCGGATCGAGCGCCTCGTGAGCGGCATCACCCGCCAGCTCGAGAGCGGCGGCGAAGCGGAGATCACCACCGAATCCATCGGCGAATTGGTGATGGAGGGGTTGAAGGGTCTCGACGACGTCGCCTACGTGCGCTTCGCTTCGGTCTATAAGAATTTCCGCGAAGCCAGCGACTTCAAGGCGCTGCTGGGCACCTTGGGCGAATCGTCGGCCGGATCCGCGCCCACCGACGAGTCCAGCGTAACGCCCCTGCGCCCCAAGGGCCTGCCCCGGCCACGATCATGAGCGGCACAGATATCCGCTTCATGGGGCTCGCCCTGGCCTTGGGCCACCGCAACCTCGGGCGGACTTGGCCCAACCCCTCCGTCGGGGCTGTCGTAGTGGCGGACGGACGCATCGTCGGACAGGGCGTGACCGCGGTTGGCGGCCGGCCCCATGCCGAGCCGCAGGCGCTCGCCATGGCGGGCGATGCCGTACGCGGCGCCACCCTCTACGTGACCTTGGAGCCGTGCTCGCATCACGGCCGCACCCCGCCCTGCACGGACAGCATCATCGCGTCCGGGATCGCCCGCGTCGTCACCGCCGTGGAGGATCCCGACCCGCGCGTTGCCGGACGCGGCCACAGACTCCTCGAGGACGCCGGAATCGTCGTCGAGACGGGACTTCTGCGCGAGCGCGCTACCCGTGATCACATCGGCCACGTCACGCGCGTCACCAAGGGGCGCCCGAGCCTGCACCTCAAGCTCGCCCGGACCCTGGACGGCTTCGCCGCCGGGGCGCCGGACCAGCGCCTGCGCATCACCGGCCCCATCGCCGACGGTGCCGTCCACTTATGGCGAGCCCATGCGGACGCGATCCTCGTCGGCATCGGCACGGCCCGGGCCGACGACCCGTCCCTCACCGTGCGCCTTCCCGGTCTTTCGGGACGTTCGCCCCTGCGCGTCGTCCTCGATTCGAGCCTGCGGCTGCAGCCTTCGACCCACCTCGTGCGGGGCGCACGCGACATCCCCACCCTCGTGATCACCACCCGCAACGCACCGGCTCATCCGAAGCGCATGCTTGCCTCCTTCGGTGTTGAGGTGATCAGCGTCGCCGCCGAGCCGGGCGGTCGGATCGATCTTCCCGCTGCCCTGGAAGCCTTGGCCGAGCGCGGCGTCACTCGCATCTGCTGCGAAGGCGGTCCCCATCTCGCCGATGCCCTGGCGCGCGCCGATCTCGTCGATGTCTGTACCCTGATCACCGGCCCTCATGCCCTCGGAACGGGCGGCCTTCCGGCGATCGGGCCGCACCTCGACGCCAGCCTGTCGCGGGGCCATCTGACACCTGTCGAGACGCGCGACTTCGGTCCCGACCGCGCGGTCACGTATGAGCGGAGCCCCTAGATGTTCACCGGTCTCGTCACCGATGTCGGAGAGGTCGTGAGCGTGTCGGGCGACGACCGCCTGCGCCGTATTCGCATTCGCTCTGCCTACGATCCGGCCACCGTCGCCCTCGGCGCCTCCATCGCCTGCTCCGGCCCCTGCCTGACGGCCGTGGCCGTAGAGGGCGTGGCGGGGGGCTGCGAGTTCAGTGTCGACGCCGCCGCCGAGACCCTGGCGCTGACAACCGTCGGCACCTGGGTCGCGGGCACGCGGGTGAACCTCGAACGCTCCCTGAAGATCGGTGACGAACTCGGCGGCCACCTCGTCACCGGCCATGTCGATGGCCGCGCCGAGATCGTCGCCCGGGAATCGGTGACCGGGGGCATCGGCGATCCGCAATGGGCGCCGAGCGACCGCTTCACCCTACGGGCGCCGGGGGGGCTTGCCCGCTTCATTGCCCAGAAGGGTTCGGTCTGCCTCGACGGCACCTCGCTCACCGTCAACACCGTCGCGGGCAACCTGTTCTCGGTCCTCCTGATCCCCCACACCCTGGCGGTGACCACCTGGGGCCGGCGCCGCGAGGGCGATTCCCTCAACCTCGAGGTCGATCTCATTGCCCGCTACGCCGCGCGCCTTACGGAAGCATAGGCTGCGCTCGCCGACTGAAACGGCCGCGACGGTTGTCCGCCGCCTTGTCCGCCGGGCGCCTAAGGTCTATCGCTCGGGCCTTCCGATCGGGTCGGCTACGGCACAGACTCGGCGCGCGAGCCGGGGCAACCCGGTCGATCCGGGGTGGCGACGTCCAAAAAGCACGAAAAGCCCGCCCAAACGCCGCGCATTCGATAAGGCCCCTCGATGGTTTCGACCCCACCCGCCTCCCGTCCGTCGCCCGCCATCGTGAGGGGTGCGCGCGTCCTCGTGGTCGAGGCGCGCTACTACGACGAACTCGCCGACGAACTGCTTGCCGGCGCGCAGGCGGCGCTGGACGCCTCCGAGGCCGAGGCCACCGTGGTCACCGTACCGGGCGCCCTCGAGATTCCCGCCGCCATCGCGATCCTGATCGAAGCCGCCGCGCGCGCCGGCCGGCCCTACGACGCCGCCGTAGCGCTCGGCTGTGTCATCCGGGGCGAAACCGGGCACTACGACATCGTCGCCGGCGAGAGTGCGCGTGCATTGATGGACCTGTCCGTGCAGCGGCTGCTGCCGCTCGGCAACGGCATCCTGACGGTGGAGACGGAAGCGCAGGCCTTCGCCCGCGCCCGCGTGTCCGAGATGAACAAGGGCGGTGGGGCCGCCGAGGCGGCGCTCGCGGTGCTGGCCCTCAAGCGGGCCGCCGCGGCCGCGCCCGTCGGAGAGGATTGAGCACCATGGCCAAAGTCATCGAGCGCAGCGGCGCGCGCCTCTCCGTGGTGCAGGCACTCTACGAGATGGAGATCTCCGGCAAGGGCGTCATCGAGGCGGTGGCCGAGTTCGAAACCTTCTGGATCGGCCAGACCGTCGACGGCGTCGAGCATCCCCCGGCGGAGATCGCCTTCTTCCGCGATCTCCTCCGCGGCGTCGTCGAGGAGCAGCGCGCCATCGATCCGATGCTCGACGGCGCCCTGTCGCAGGGCTGGCCGTTGAAGCGCATCGAGGCGGTGCTGCGTGCGATTCTCCGTGCCGGCGCCTACGAGCTCATGCATCGCCGCGACGTGCCGGCGCGAGCCGCCATCTCCGAGTACGTGGATGTGGCCCACAGCTTCTATGGTGGTGACGAGCCCGGCATGGTCAATGCCGTCCTCGACAAAGTGGCGCGCGAGGTTCGCGGCCAGGAATTCGCCGGCCTGCCCGGTTCCGGCCGGGCGTGAGCGGGAACCGTCCCACCGAGGACGGCCTCATCGCGCGCTTCTTCGCGCCGCTCGCCGGCCCCGGGGCCGACGGGATGCGTGACGACGCCGCCACCCTGACGCCGAGCCCCGGCTGCGACCTCGTGTTGACGGCCGACGCCATCGTGGCGGGCATCCACTTCTTCGCCGACGATCCGCCGGCTTCCATCGCCCGCAAGGCCGTCGGGGTGAACCTTTCGGATCTGGCCGCCAAGGGCGCGGCTCCGCGCGGCATCCTCCTGACCCTGGCGTTGCCCGACGACTGGACCGAAGCCTGGCTCGGGGCTTTCGCCGCCGGGCTCGGCGACGCCCTGGCGGATTTCGGCGGTACGCTGCTGGGTGGCGATACCGTGCGTGCCGCCGGGCCGCTGATGATCGGCGTCACCGCCATTGGTGAGGTCTCTAACGGGACCATGGTACGGCGGATGACGGCGGAGATCGGCGACGTTCTCTGCGTCAGTGGCACCATCGGCGATGCCGCCCTCGGGTTGCCCCTTCGTCGCTCACCCCTACCGGATTGGGGTCATGTCATCGGTGGGGATGCTCGCGCCGCCCTGGTCGACCGCTACTGGCACCCGCGTCCGCGCCTCGGCCTCGCGCCGATTCTGCGGCGCCATGCCCGGGCCGCCATGGACATTTCGGACGGGCTCGCCGGTGATCTCGCCAAGATGCTGACGGGTGAAGGGCGCTCCGCCCTGATCCGGCTCGCCGATGTTCCGCTTTCCCCGGCCGCCGCCCGCGCCGTGGCGCAGGCGCCGATCCTCATGGACACGGTCCTCACCGGCGGCGACGACTACGAGATCCTCTGCGCCATTCCGCCTGAGCGCCTCGATGCCTGTCTCCTCGCCGCGGGGGCCATCGGCATTCCGCTTTACCCCATCGGGACGGTAACCGCCGGTGACGCTCCCCCGGCCTTCGAAGCGTCGGACGGATCACGCAAAACCTTCGCGGCGGCGTCCTTCAGCCACTTCTGACGCTGTTCGTCAGGCGGCCTCGTCCTCAGGCGGCTCCGGATCGCCGGTCCAGTGGGTGGCGAAGGCGGCGAGCTGGCGCGCATCGGCAAAGGCCATCACGGCGACCACGCGGTCGGCTGGCATCGCACCCGGATAGGGCGCCAGAAGCACGGTCTCCTGCGAGAACTTAGCGCCCGGCGCCCGCTCGGCGAGCCACGCGTCGGCCTCCGGGGTGAGCCGGCTGGGATCGCCCGCATCGCGGGCGCGGGAATCGGCGCGCAACACCAGCACGTAGGGGCCGAGCGTCGGATTACGCTGCTGCAGGGCCTGGATGATGTCGATCATGGGGTGTCTCGAAATCGGTGGAGCAGGGCACGGCCTCAGGATGGAAACCTCTCCTCCCACGAGGGAGAGGAAAGGGCGTCGGCGAACGCTTCCGATCAGTGTAGCTTCACCCGCGATTCCGTGCGGCGGGTCAGAGCCCGGGCGACGGCGTCGAGGGTAGTCTTCACGGTGCCGTGCAGGGCCTGCTCATGCATCTTGTAGAGCGAGCGATACATCATCCGAGCGAACAAACCGGCGATGAACATGTTCTTGCCGCGCACGAACCCCATCAGGCTGCCCACGGTCGAATACTCGCCCAGCGACACCAACGAGCCGAAATCGCGGTACTTGAACGGCTTCAAAGGCTTCCCCGCGATCTTGGCCGGGATGGCCTTGATGAGGTGGCTCGCCTGCTGGTGGGCGGCCTGGGCTCGGGGCGGGATCGGCGTATCCGAGCCTTTCTCTACGAGGTAGGCGCAGTCGCCGATGGCGAAGATGTCGGGATCTCGCGTCGTCTGAAGGGTCGGGGTCACCACGAGCTGATTGTTGCGCGTGGTTTCAAGTCCACCGATCTCGTGCAGAAACGGTGGCGCCTTCACGCCGGCCGCCCACACCACGAGCTCGGATGGGATGAAACCGCCATCGGCGAGCTGAACGCCGTCGGCGCGCACCTCGGTGACGCGGGCGTTGGTTCGAACCTCGACGCCGATCTTGTCGAGCAAACGGATGACGTCCTGCGACAGGCGCTCGGGCACCGCCGGCAGGATCCGGGACGCCGCTTCCACCAGGGTGATCTTGAGGTCCTTGTCCGGGTCGATTTTGTCGAGGCCCGTGGAAGCCACGTCGCGGGTGGTGCGGTGGAGTTCGGCGGCGAGCTCGGTGCCCGTCGCGCCGGCGCCGATCACCGTGACGTGGAGCTGGCCCGGACGTACGGGACCGACCTGGGTGTGGGCGCGCAGCATGCCGTTGACGAGGCGCTGATGGAAGCGAACCGCCTGGTCCTGCGTATCGAGGGCGATGGCGTTCTCCTTCACCCCCGGCGTACCGAAATCGTTGGTGGTGGAGCCCACCGCCAGCACCAGGGTGTCGTAGCCGATGGCCCGAACCGGCGTGACCTCGCGCCCTTCCGCGTCGTGGCTCGCCGCGAGCTGGATCGTGTGCGCGGCCCGGTCGAGGCCGGTCATCTGGCCGATGCGGTAGCGGAAATGGTGGCGGTGGGCGTGGTGCAGGTAATCCACCGCGTGATGGCCGACATCGAGGCTGCCGGCGGCGACCTCGTGGAGCAGCGGCTTCCAGATATGCGTGCGCGCCCGGTCCACGAGGGTCACGTGGGCCTTGCCCGACTTGCCCAGGGACTCGCCCAGTTTCGTCGCCAGTTGCAAGCCGGCCGCGCCCCCGCCGACGACGACGATGCGGTGCAGGTTGTCCACGGATTCGCCCGGTACCATGCGATTGTCGTCCTACGTCTCGTCATTGATGGAGGAGCAGGGCCGGCAAGGCCAAGCCGCCCTGCGGAAGCCCGTTTCACCCTAGAACGTTTTTATTTTGCGGTGGACCCGGTCAGGGCAAAGAAAATTATCCGCACCGCGTCAGGCGGGTGCGCCGGGCTGGCGCAGGGGATGCGCCCGCGCGAACGCGTCCTGCGACAGGCAATCCTCCGCGATCCGCCGGACCGTCGGGTAGGGCGCCGTTTCGACCCCGAAGATACCGGTGCCGACCCACAGGCTGACGAGGCAGAGGTCGGCGTGGCTCACCGCGTCCCCTTGCGCGTAGCGCCCGGTGCCGAGCTCGTTGGCGAGCCGGGTCTCCAGGGTCTTCAACCCGGTCTCGAACCAATGGCGCACGAAGCCCATCATCCGGTCCTTCGGGATGTCGTAGGCCTGCATGAGGTAGTTGCGCACACGGGGCACGTAGAGCGGATGGGTGTCGCAGGCGACCACCTGAGCGAGCGAGCGTGCCCGGGCGCGCTCGCGCGGATCGGCTGGCAGCAGCGGTACAGCCGGATGCACGTCCTCGAGATAGTCGAGGATGGCGAGCGATTGAGTCAGCGGCGGCCCGTCGCCGTCGAAGAAGGCCGGTACCGCGCCCTGCGGGTTGATGGCGAGAAAGTTGGGCTTGAACTGGTCGCCCGCATCGAGGTCGATGAAGGTCTCCTCGCAGGGGATGCCCTTGAGGTTGAGGGCGATCCGCACCCGGAAGGCGGCGGCCGAGCGCCAGTTGCCGTACATCTTCACGTGCGTCGTCTCTCCGTTCCGGAGGCGACCACACCCGACATCGGCCCGGACCGCAAGCCCCTCCGGCAGACCCCGTCATGAAACCGATGCCCTGGCCGTGATCCTGCTTTGTCGCAGGCGAATTTGGCAGCGTCGGATTCCTCGCGCATAGCGAGAGACATCGTGGAGAATTTCGGGACGTAGCCCCGGGGATGGACGGACATGCAGATCGAGACGCCCTACCTGATGTTCCTCGGCGACGTGCCCGACACCCTCGCGGCCAAGACCGCGTACGGCATCAAGGATTGGCGACCCGAATGGTGTGTCGGCCAGATGCGCCTGCCCGGCTGCGCCGCCGACCTCGGCATCCCCGATCTGACCCTCGCCGAGGCGGTGGAGAAGGGCTGCCGCACCCTGGTGATCGGTGTCGCCAACGCGGGCGGCGTGTTGCCAGCGCACTGGGTGGCCGAGATCGTTGCGGCACTCAACGCCGGTCTCGATATCGCCAGCGGGCTCCATGCGCGCCTCGGTGCCGTGGCGGAGATCGCGCAGGCGGCCGAAGCCAATGGACGCCAGCTCCATGATGTCCGCCATACCTCGGAGACCTTCGCCACCGGCAAGGGCACGAAGCGCCCCGGCAAGCGGCTGCTGAGCGTCGGCACCGACTGTTCCGTGGGCAAGAAGTACACGGTGCTCGCCCTCGAGCGCGGCATGCGGGATCGTGGCCTCGACGCGGATTTCCGGGCCACGGGACAGACCGGCGTGTTCATCTCCGGGCGGGGCGTCGCCATCGACGCCGTGGTGGCCGATTTCATCTCCGGCGCCGTCGAGTGGATCGCCCCGGCGGCCGAGCCCGACCACTGGGACCTTCTGGAGGGACAGGGCTCCCTGTTTCATCCGTCGTTTGCCGGCGTCAGCCTCGGGCTCCTGCACGGGGCGCAGGCCGACGCGTTCATCGTCTGCCATGAGCCGAGCCGTACCGCCATGCGCGGCGTCCAGCACCCCCTGCCAACGATCCGGGAGGTGATCGATCTCACAGTGCAGCTCGGGCGCCTCACCAACCCGGATATCCGCCCCGTGGGCATCGCAGTGAACACCCAGAGCCTGGAGGAGGGCGCCGCACGGACCCTGCTCGCCGAGCTTGCCCGCGAGCATGGCCTGCCGGCCACCGACCCCGTGCGCTTCGGCGTCGAGGAAATCGTCGACCGCCTCGTCGCCGAGTTCCCGGCCGGAGCCGCCGCATGAACCGGGTTCTCGACGCGGTCATCGAGCGCTTCCCCATCGCGGGGGCATTCACCATCGCGCGCGGCAGCCGCACGGAGGCCGTGGTGGTGCTCGCTACCGTGACGGATGCGGACGGCCGCGTCGGGCGCGGCGAGTGCGTGCCTTACGCCCGCTACGGCGAGACCGTGGACAGCGTCCGCGACCTCATCCTGGCGCAGGCCGATGCCGTCGCCGCCGGGGCCTCGCGGACGGACTTCCTGACCACCCTGAAGCCGGGGGCCGCCCGAAACGCCCTCGATTGTGCCCTGTTCGATCTCGAGGCGAAGCAGCTCGGCCGGCCGGCATGGGAGATCGCCGGCCTCAGTGCGCCGCAGACCGCCACCACGGCCTATACCCTCAGCCTCGGCGACCCGAAAAGTATGGAGGCCGCCGCCCGCGCGGCGTCCGCCCGTCCCCTGCTGAAGGTGAAGCTCGGGGGGGAAGGCGATCCGGAGCGCATCGCCGCCGTGCGCCGGGGCGCGCCTCGGTCGCGTCTCATCGTCGATGCCAACGAGGCGTGGCGACCCGGGACCCTGGAGGCCAACCTGGCGGCCTGCGTCGCGGCCGGCGTCGAGCTCATCGAGCAGCCCCTGCCGGCCGGCGACGACGACATCCTCGCCGCCATCGCCCGCCCGATTCCGATCTGCGCCGACGAGAGTTTGCACGACCGCGCCGGCCTCGACGCCCTGGCGACGCGTTATGACGCCATCAACATCAAGCTCGACAAGGCCGGTGGTCTCACCGAGGCGGTGATGCTGGCCCACGAGGCGCGGGCGCGCGGCTTCTCGCTGATGATCGGCTGCATGGTCGGCACCTCCCTCGCCATGGCGCCCGCCATGCTACTGGCGCACCACGCCGACTATGTCGATCTCGATGGCCCCCTGCTGCTGGCGCGGGACCGTGATCCCGCGCTGACGTTCGAGGGAAGCCTGATCCACCCGCCGACGCCGGACTTGTGGGGGTAGGGGCTCGTCGGCCGTTCGACCGGCTCTCGTGTTCACCGTCGCCCAGGGGAAGGCCCAGCGCGGCGACGGCATCGTGCTCAGGACCGTCAGGAAACGCCGACCAGCCGGTATGCCGCTTGCGGGTGCGGGTCGGGGGCATCCTCGGCGACGCAGCAGGTCTGGTTTCGCCCCCGTGCCTTGGCCTCGTACAGTGCCGCATCGGCGCGCCTGTAGAGATCGGTCGAGGCTTGGGGCGCGTCGGGCATGGCGGTCGCGCCGCCGATGCTCACGGTGACCGAGCCTGCTCCGATGCCCGCGGCCCCGATCGCGAGCTTGGCCACCTCGATATGGACCCGCCCGGCGACCCGGAGGGCGCCCGCGGCGTTCGTATTGGGTAAAAGCAGGATGAACTCTTCACCGCCGACACGGAAGACGAGATCCTTGGACCGGGGCATGCTCGCGGCAAGATGTTCCGCAAGTCCCGCCAGGACCTCGTCGCCGACCGCATGTCCGTAGCGGTCGTTGTAGCGCTTGAAGTGATCGGTATCGACCACGAGGAGAGAGAGCGGTTTGCCGGTGCGTGCGGCGTCCTCCCAGGCTCGGACGAACACCTCTTCGAACCGGCGTCGGTTCGACAATCCGGTGAGGGCATCCGTCTGAGACAACAGCGCCAGCTCCGCCTGTGCCGCGGTGCGGCGGCGCAACTCCCGTCCGAACAGCAGCGACAATCCGATGGTCAGGCCGCACAGAACCAGCACGATGAGACTGATGACGAGGGCTTTCTCGCGCCACTCCGCTTCGACCTCATCGATGGACAGGGCCACGGTGAGGAGCAGGGGAAACTCACCGACGCCCATGAACGTGTAGTGTCGCTCGATCCCGTCGCTCGCCGTGCGGCCCACGAAGCTGCCGCGTCCCTCGGCGAGGAATCGCTTGAAGTTCGGAGCGTGGGCGAAGCTCGCACCGATGGTTCCGTCACTTGCGGGGTAGCGCATGATACGCCTGCCGTCGCGCAGGTAGAGGTTGATCGCGCCCTGGCGTCCGATGCCAATATCCTCGAACAACCGGCTGAAATACGTGAGTTTCAGCGTACCGAACACGACGCCGCCGAAGGACCCGTCCGGTTTGTCGATGCGCCGACTCAGCACGAGCACAAGGGTGCCCATGAGGTGCGAGACCAGGGGCTCGCTGATGTGAAGACCGAGGCCGGGCTGCTGGCGATGCACCTTGAAGTACGCGCGCTCGGAATTGTTCACCTTGCGGGCCGGGAGGGCGCCGGCATCGATGATGCTGTGCCCGTTCTCGTCGAGCACGAGCATCACACCCATGTCCCGGGCCGTGGCGGCGCGATCGAACAGGATGCGCTGCCGGAGCTCGGGCGTGGCCGCCATCACATCCGGCGCCTTCAGGTTGTCGATGACGCCCTGGAGCGAGAGGTCGATGATTTCGATGTTGCGGGCGATGTCGCGATCGAGAACCTGGAGGAGGTTTCTCGATGTCTGTTCGGCCTTGCTCCAGGCGTCCCGGCGCAGGTCGAGCAGCATGATCGCGGACACGAGCAGCATACCGAGGGGCGCCAGGATACCCAGGGCGATCCAAGTCTGGGCCGAACGCATGGCGATCGAAAAGCGGTGCCGCGACCACACAGATCAACTCCCGCATGGGTTCTTCTTGATCCGACGATACCGGGAGAAGATGAATCGATGATTTCGTATTCGCAGCACTATCTTCCGATCGCCGCAGATGGGCCAGCGAAGTGCGATCCATGTGAATCGACGCAGCTCAAGACAGCATTTTCCAAGACGCCATGCTCTGAGAACGAACGAGGCGTTCGTATCTCGCGTATGCGATCCTCGCGGTAAGCCCGATCATCGACGGGCCGCGTCAGATTTGGATCGCGGAACGATTCCGGTCGCCGGAACTACCCCCGCACGATGAACCGCAGGACGTAGACCAGTGTCGTGAAGACCATGAGACTCACGGCATAGAAGGCCAGGAACCACAGTAGGCGCCGGCTTTTCCCGGTGATGTCGCTCAATGGCCGTAGCCCCCGGACTGCATGTCCTCGGCGACCTTCCCCCGGAACACCCAGTAGGCGTAGGCGGTGTAGGCCAGCGTCAGCGGCATGACGACGGCGTATCCAACGAGGGCGAATTTCAGGGCGCTCACCGCGTTGGCGGCCTGCCAGATCGTCAGGCGCGGTGGCACGATGTAGGGGAACAGGCTGATGGCGAGGCCGAGAAACCCAAGCAGGAACAACGCGATGGTGAGCAGGAACGGCGCGACGTGGCGACCGTTGGCGAGAGTGCGGTGGATGTTCCAGGCCACGAGGGCGGTCACGGCGGGCACGGGCGCGACGTAGAGAATGTTGGGCCACGCGATCCAGCGCCACTGGATGTCGAGGCCGAGGAACGGCACCCAGGCGCTGACGATGGCCATGCAGGCCACGGTGGCGATCAGGAACTGTCCGCTCTTGCGGCGCGCCCAGATCTCGAGCTCGCCCGAGGTTTTCATCACGCACCAGGTCGCGCCGAGCAGGCCGTAGCCGCAGACGAGGCCGATGCCCGTCATCACGCTGAACGGGGTCAGCCAGTCGAGGGTGCCGCCGGCAAATCCCCGACCCGCGATGTGGAAGCCCTGCACGAAAGCGCCGAGCACCAGCCCCTGCGCGAAGGTCGCAACCAGGGAGCCGTAATGGAAGGCGTAGTCCCAGAGAGGTTGCGATCGCTCGGCCTTGAACCGGAATTCGAACGCGACGCCCCGGAAGATCAGGGCGATGAGCATCAGGATCAACGGTAGGTACAGCGCCGGCAACAGGATCGCGTAGGCAACGCTGAACACCGCGAACAGGCCGCCGCCGCCGAGCACGAGCCACGTCTCGTTGCCGTCCCAGATCGGCGCCACGGACAGCATCATCCGATCGCGCCAGTTGCCCTTCCGCGCGGCGGTGAACAGGATTCCGACGCCGAGGTCGAACCCGTCGATGACGACGTACATCGCGACGGCGAGCGCGAGGAGCGCCGACCAGATCAGGGGCAACCAGAAGGCCGCTCCCTCGTATTCCATGCCGAACCCGAACATCCGATCATGCCCTCGCCGCCCCCCCCGTAGGTGTAGCGGCACGCTCGGGGCAAATCCACCGCGCTGCCCGTATGGGTGGCGGTCGTCCTATCGCGACGCGACGCCCCGCCAGGGTGGGCGCCGGTCTGCGTCGGCCAGGGTATCCGCTGAGGCCGAGCGTGACGTGCCGAGTCGCCGAACGAGGGCGTCCGTTCCGTCGCGGACCATCCGGTCCCGTGCGTCCGCCGGCATCGCGTCCCAGGCGGCGGCAAGCGCCTGACCGGGCTGAACCTGTGCGGCTAGGGAATGGGCGGTAAGCGCTTGGGCAGGAAGAACTTGAGCAGGAAGAACTTTGGCGGACATTCCCGGCAGCGACACAGCGGCATCCGGGTTGTCCCGAAGCATCGCAAGATAGGACAGGTCGCCGATCACCACGGCCGCACGGATGAGAAACAGCATGGGTCGGTCCAGGGTCCGTACCGGGGGCTGCCGAACGGCGCGAGCCTCAGGAAGCCATGCGATTGGTAAAGCAGACATGACGCCGGAACCGCGACCCGGCGTGATGGTGAACGGTGCTTTAGCCCACCGGTTTCGCGGCGGTGGTCGGCTCCGGGGCCGGAGTCCCGACGTAACTCGAATTCAGCGCGACCGGCGGCCAAGGTCGGAAGGAAGCCCTGCGCTCGGTGATCCGGTTACCTTCCGGAAAGCATGCGGGGACATGCGGGGGTTCACCCGCAAGACTCGCTTAAGTCACCTCTGCGACGGTTCGATCAGTCGAGTTCAAGTCGAGCCAAGGGGCGTCGGACGGGTCGTATGGCCTCCATCCGCGCTGTGCGTGTCGGTATTGCGTATCTACGGTGCCCTGGCGTCCCTCATCGATACCCGCTTGGCGGGTCTCGTGCACGAGTCGGTGATCGACGATGCCGCCGTGCGGTTTCGTCACGAGCGCTTTCTCGTGTCGCGCCTCGCCACGGGGCTCGTGATGATGCTGGGCCTGCCGCCGTTCCTGCTTCTTCGCGGGGTGCCGAGCGGCATCGAGGCGCTGGCCATCGCCAGTCTGATGCTCCCGGTCTTCGCCGCCGTCCTCCTGTCGCGCACGGGCATCCTCTGGGTCGCTCACGCCATCTCGTCGGCCGGCCTCACCGGCCTCGTGGTCTGCCTCGCCATGATGACGGGCGGAGTGAACTCCGCCGCCGCCATCTGGCTCGTGGCGATCCCCCTGGAGGCCGTGGTCTCGGGCTCGCGCCGGGCGACCCTGGCCGCAGCCATCGTCGCCGCCCTCGGGGCCCTCGCGGTCGCGCTCCTGCCATCGGTCGGCGTGAGTGGCGTGCTGATGGAATGGTCGCGGACCCTGGCCATGCCGGTCTTCGCAATCACGGCCATCGGCCACATCGCCGCCCAGGCCATCGAGCACTTCCGCCACGAAGGCCGCTGGCTCGCCAAGCTTCGGGACAACGAGCTGCGCGACCGCACGCTCCTGTCGGCCATCGACGATCTGGTGACCTGGCACGATTGCAACGGCCGCGTCATTGAGGCCAGCGCGTCGTCCGCCCGCTTCGTCGGGGCCGAGGCGAGCCGTCTGCGCGGCCACGGCCTGCTCGAGCGCGTCCATGTCGGCGACCGTCCGGCCCTGCTCCAGACCTTGAGCGACGTCGCCGCCCACGGGACACCCGCCACGGTGCAGTTTCGCCTGCACCTCGATGCCGCCGCCATACGGGCCGAGGGCGCCCCGCGCACCATCTTCGCGGAAATGCGGGCGCACCGCATCGACGGAACTCGCGCGGGCCTGTCGGGCGCCGAACTCGACAAGGTCGAGGCGACAGGATCGAGCGTCGTGGCCGTAACGCGCGACGTCACCGAGCACCGCCGCCACGCGGAAGAATTGGAGCGCGCCCGCGCCGAGGCCGAGCGTGCCGACGAGGTCAAAAGCCGCTTCCTTGCCACGGTCAGCCATGAACTGCGCACGCCGCTCAATGCCATCATCGGCTTCTCCGAGGTCCTGGCGGGCGAGGGTGCCTTGACCATCGGTCCGGAGCGCAGCCGGGAATATGCCGTGATCATCGGCGATTCGGGCAAACACCTCCTCGACGTGGTCAACACCCTCCTCGACATGTCCCGCATCCAGAGCGGCCATTTCGACTACGCCCCGGAAACCTTCGACCTCAACGCCCTCGTGCGGACCTGCTGCGACCTGATGCAGCTCCGGGCCGTGAAGGCCGGTGTCGTCCTCGTTCGCACCGAGGAGGCTGCCTCGATCCCCGTCACGGCCGATCTGCGTGCCTGCCGGCAGATGATGATCAACCTCCTGTCGAACGCCGTGAAGTTCACGCCCGCCGGCGGACAGGTCGAGGTCTCCATCCGCCAGACCGGCAATCACCTCGATCTCATCGTCACGGATACCGGCATCGGTATCGGTGCCGACGACCTGCCGCGCGTGGGCGATCCGTTCTTCCAGGCCCAGAGCGATACGCGGCGCTCGCACGAGGGCACGGGCCTCGGTCTCTCCGTGGTCCAGGGACTCGTCGGCCTCCACGGCGGCGCCATCGCCATCGAGAGTGTCCAGGGCGAGGGCACGCGCGTCACCGTAACCCTGCCGGTCGCCTGTCGGGCGGAACCCAACCTCGCCGGTCCGGCCCCGATTCGCACCGCTTCGCGGGCACCCGGAGCCGGTCCCGATGCGGTCCGCCTGCCCGTGGCACCGGTCCGCCGGCCCATCGGTCTGTTCGAGGCGACCGCCGAGCCCGTGCGCGAGAGCTACGTGCCCGACGGCGGTTCGCCCCTGCGACGCGCCGGATGAGACCGGCCCGACACCACTCCGAGCGGCCCAAGTCCGCTTCTCCTGACCGTCTCATCCGCGCCGCACGCGCGGGTGGGGCCGTCGCGTTCTAAGGAGCCGCCATGCGCGATCAGCGCGAGATCATCGTCCCGCCCCAACCGCGCGGACCGCGGGCGGATGCCGCCACCCGGCGCGAGCGCGCCGGCGCGAGCGTTCGGCCGGGGGGATGGCGGGCCGATCTCGCCGCCGTCGGTCGCTGGGCCGGCCGCCTGTGCGTGAACCGGCCCGGCGACGTGCTCGGGTTCGTGGCGGTCGTAGGGGCCGCGGCCTTCATTTCCTTGAACGCGCTGGGCTACCAGATGGGCCGCCATCCGGCGCCGATCTTCCCGAAGGTCCCGCCGCGCCAGACAACCGAAAAACCGCCCGCTCGCCGGATCGAGGCCGCGAAGATCGAGGCCGGCGTCGGGGAATCCAGCAAGGCCGTGCCGCCGAAAATCGAGGCGCCCCGATCCGAAGCCCTCAAGCCGGAAGCGCCCCGGGGTGAGGCACCCCGCGTCGCCCTCATCCGCCC